>CAMNGN010000118.1 GCA_946538475.1 uncultured Blautia sp. | reverse complement strand
GCAGTTCCATCACCACGTAGCTCGGGCGTCTGCCGGGCTGGCGGGGATAGGAAAGGCTGCCCGGATTTATGGCCAGCACGTTCCCCCGTTTTGCGATCATCGGTTTGTGTGTATGGCCGAACAGCGCTATTTCACACTCTCTGTATTCCGCTTCTTCCACAAGGCCGGCAATGTCCAGCGATACTCCGTAGCTGTGCCCGTGGGTGACAAAGATGCGGTGGCCGCAGAGCACAAATTCTTCTTCCCTGTTGAGGTCGGAGAAGAAGTCGTTGTTTCCTGCGATGACGCAGCAGTCAGTTCCTGCAAGCGCTTCTATATAATATTCTCTGCCTTCCACATCGCCGCAGTGGATGAGCATGTCGAAGGGAGCCTCGGTGTCTATCGCCTGTTCGATTCCTTCATCTATGCCGTGAGTGTCGCTGACGACCAAAATTTTCATAATATCCCTTTCTCGTCAAGGACCCGCCGCATGGCACGAAGTGCCTTTCCTCTGTGGCTGATCCTGTTTTTTTCTTCGGGGGAGATCTCCGCGGAAGTTTTTCCGTAGGAGGGAAGGAAGAAGATCGGATCGTAGCCGAAGCCGTTCTCTCCTCTCTCTTCGTAGCCGATCCGGCCTTCCATCGTCTCGCGGACCACCTCTGTGCCGTGTCCGGGTACGTAGGCCGCAACGGCGCACACGAACCTTGCGGTCCTCTGTTCGTCGGGAACGCCTTCGAGTCTTTCGATCAGTGCGGCGTTTTTTACATGGTATGAGGTATCTTCGCCCATATACCTTGAAGAATAGATTCCGGGTTCGCCGTTCAGGTAGTCGATGACCAGGCCCGAATCGTCGGCAAGCACGAGTTCGCCGCTGATGCGCCCGATCGTCTCGGCTTTGATGCGCGCATTATCTTCGAAGGATGTACCGTCTTCGATGATATCCGTCTGAATACCGGCTTCTTTCATCGAGATCACCCGGACATCAGGCAGGTCTGCCATGATCTTTCGGATCTCCACCAGTTTGTTTTCGTTTCCTGTCGCAAATATGATCGTCTTCATGTATTCTCCGTTCTGTTTTTCCTGGGCGGTTTGGGGCCCGGGAACTGATAATAGTATGTTTTCATCATGCCGTTGTATATCTTGCGGTTTTTCTCCGCTTTGGCTCCGATGGACCGCTCGGCTTCTTCGTATGCGGTGATCACGTACATGGACCATTTGTCGAGCGCGCGGAATCTCTCGCCGAGGGTATGGTAGAGGGCGGGAAGTGCTTCTTTTTCTTCCAGCCTTTCGCCGTAGGGCGGATTGGTGATGATAAACCCGTAGGAGCCGGAATGGCTGAGCGCTCCGACGTCTCTTCTCTGCAGGTGGATCATGTCGCCCACTCCGGCCATGGCCGCGTTTGCGAGGGCAGCCTTTATCGCCGCAGGGTCGATGTCGTACCCCTGAATGTCGGGTTTTATATCACGTATCACCCGGTCGTCCGCATCTTCCCGCACATCTGCCCAGCATTTTTGCGGGATGAGATGTGTCCAGCTTTCGGCTGTAAAGGAGCGGTTTCTGCCCGGTGCCATGTTCGCAGCGATCATGGCTGCTTCTATCGGGAATGTGCCGCTGCCGCAGAAAGGATCCACCAGAATTCTGTCGCGTTTCCACGGAGTCAGCATGATCAGTGCTGAGGCCAGAGTCTCGGTGATTGGCGCCTTTACTTTCATCTGACGGTAGCCGCGTTTATGGAGCGAAGCTCCCGAGGTATCGATCCCGATCGACGCTATGTCTTTCATAAAAGAGACACGGATGGGAAATTCCGGTCCGTCCTCGGGAAACCATTCCATATGATACACGTTCTTCAGTCTTTCGACAATAGCTTTTTTCATGATCGACTGAATATCGGAAGGACTGAACAGCTTGCTTTTTACGGAATTTGCCTTTGTGACCCAGAATTTTCCGTTTTTGGGAATGTATTTTTCCCAGGGGAGCGACCGGGTCTTTTCGAAAAGTTCGTCGAACGTGACGGCTTTAAACTCTCCGACTTTCAGCAAAACCCTCTCTGTCGTCCGCAGAAAAGTGTTTGTATAAGCGATCCCTTCATCGTCCGCTTCAAATGTAACCTTGCCGTCGGACACGTCGGTGATCTCATATCCCAGGTCCAAAATCTCTCGTTTCAGCACCGCTTCGAGGCCGAAGTGGCAGGGTGCGGTAAGTTCGTATTTTTCCATCTGTTTCCTCTCAAAATGTATCTGTTCAGAACCTGAACAGATACATGCAAAATCCATGCAAATCGCCTCCGGCGATGGGATTTTGCATGCTGCATCATGTTCGCACGGCCTCAGCAGCGAGTGCTTCGGCCTGTTCTGAACAGTTACCATAAAATACTTTATATTGTGGTTGACATAACCCTGTTACCCAATTTTTAGCATAAAATCTTTCAAAAAACAACATAACTATCGAAAATTCTGTTGCTTTTTTTGATGAACTATATTATAATCTATTTCAGTAAAAAGAACTTACCCTTCAAATGTTCTTTTTACCAAACCCCTTATTTTATTATTTATACTCCCCTCGAAACACCCGGTAGCTCCCCTACCGGGTGTTTCACTTTGTGTACACATACAGGAAGGCTGCCGCATTAACGCGACAGCCTTTCTTTATCCGCTGATCAAAGGAGCCAGACCGGAAGCTCTTCAAAGCACTGGATGATCCCGTTTGCTTTCTTCTCTTCGGGAGCTGCCTCTGCGGCTTTTACTTCTGCTGCCGCCTCGACTGCTGCTGTCTCGACCGCTGCTTCTGCAGCCGGAGCCGCTTTCTTTCTGCCCGCCGAAGCCGCACGTTTGATACTCTCTTTACCTACCGGCACGTTCTGTCACCTCCTCAGCCAATTTTATGTATTCTTTTGCGCTCCTGCAGGAGCGTTTATACTCGACTACCGGTGCGCTGTTGTCCTGCGCCCATTCCACCGCGCTGTCGACACGGATGTAGGAATCAAACAGATAGATTCCTTCCATTTCTTTCAGTGTCTCCATCGTCTGTTTGAAATAGCCTTTTCGCAGGTCTGCCTTTGTCACAACGATGCCGAGGATCTCGAGGGAAGGAGAAATCTCCTTCGCCTCGTTTAAAAAGTCGAACATATTGGCCAGACCAAACATCCCCCAGGGACTTGCCTCCACCGGCACCAGCACATAGTCCGATGCGCACAGTATGTTCATGACCCAGTTTCCCAGTGTGGGCGGTGCATCGATCAGAATATAATCATATTCCCCGGAATCTTTGACCCCGGAAAGGCACCTTCTGAGGACAGATTCCCTGTTTCGTCCCCGGGAGAGTTCCGCTTCGACAGAACTCATCCGGGAGGACGAGGGGATCATGTCCAGATTTTCATACGGTGTTCTCACGATATACGAAGTCAGATCCTTCTGTCCTGTTACCGCGTAGTACAGGTTGTTTTTTCCTTCGGACATCTCAAGCACTTTGTCTTCCGGAAAAAAAGACAGGGAAAGATTCATCTGCATATCGCCGTCGATCAGCAGTACCTTATGCCCGGATCTTGCCATAGCGGCTCCGATGTTGCCGCAGGTGGTGGATTTTCCGCTTCCGCCCTTATTGTTCGTAAAACATATCGTGATCGTCTTTTTCATAGATTTTCTACTGCTGCACGCTCGATCGGAAGGCCCTTGATGTATCTTTCCATAAATGCATTGTAGCCTTCTACGCCTTCTGCTGTCGGTGCGAGGGTGGATCCTTCGTTTCCGGCAAACACTTTGTTGTCCAGATAGTCTGCAAGGCTCTCGCCGGCTTCTTTACGGATCAGGTACGAAGCAAGAATAGCCATACCCCAGGCGCCGCCTTCTCCCGCTGTTTCCATGACGGAAACCGGAGTGTTGACAGCGTCGGCAAGGATCTGCTGACCTACGCCTTTGGTCTTGAACAGACCGCCGTGGCCGAGAAGTCTGTCGACCTTGACATTCTCTTTCTCAAAAAGAATGTTCAGACCTACTCTCATCGCACCGAGGCAGGTATACAGATTGGTCCGCATAAAGTTTGCCAGTGTGAATCTGCTCTCGGGTGAGCGCACTACCATCGGGCGTCCTTCGGTAAATCCGGTCATATGCTCGCCGGAGAAGTAGCAATAAGCGAGCAGTCCGCCGCAGTCGGGATCACCTTCCATGGCTTTGCGGTAAAGCGTGCCATAGAGCGTATTCATATCGGCTTCGATGCCCATAGCTTCGGTAAACTCTTTGAAGATATTTACCCATGCATTGAGGTCGGAGGTACAGTTGTTGGAGTGCGCCATGGCGACTGCTTCTCCCGAAGGAGTCGTGACCATGTCGATCTCGCTGTACGGTTTGGAGAGCGCTTTTTCGAGTACGATCATCGCAAAAGCGGAAGTTCCTGCAGAAACATTACCTGTACGGACGGCAACACTGTTTGTCGCGACCATTCCGGTTCCGGCATCGCCTTCGGGCGGAGCCATCGGAATTCCGGCTTTCAGTTTGCCTGTGGGATCCAGGAGGAGTGCTCCTTCTTCGGTCAGTGTGCCGGCCTCTTCGCCCGCAACCTTGCACTCGGGAAGGATGTCTCTCAGTTTCCATGGGAAGCCATAGGGAGCGACCAGATCGTCAAACTTGTCGATCATCTCCTGATCGTAGTTTTTGATCGTGGAGTCGATCGGGAACATGCCGGCACAGTCGCCGATGCCCAGTATTCTTCTTCCGGTCAGTTTCCAATGAATGTATGCTTCCAGAGTGGTGATGTAGTCGATATCCTTGACATGCTCTTCTTTATTCAGAATAGCCTGATACAGATGCGCGATACTCCATCTCTGCGGAATGTTATAGTTGAAAAGTTCGGACAGCTGCTTGCTCGCCTCTCCGGTGATATTGTTACGCCATGTTCTGAACGGAACCATCAGCTCGCCGGCTTTGTTAAAAGGCATATAGCCGTGCATCATGGCACTGATGCCGAGAGCTCCGACCGAAGTCAGTTCTACATCGTATTTTTCTTTAACATCTTTTACCAGGTCCTGATAACAGTCCTGAATGCCTGTCCAGATGTCATCCAGACTGTAGGTCCAGATTCCGTTCTCCAGGCGGTTTTCCCAATCATGGCCGCCGGATGCGATCGGTGTGCATTTATCGTCTACAAGGACACCTTTGATCCTTGTGGAGCCGAATTCGATTCCAAGGGCAGTTCTGTTGTCAAGAATTGCCTGTTTTGCAGCGTTAACGTCTACACTCACTGTACTGTCCTCCCTTGCCTGTTCTTACAGGTATGTGAATAATCGAGAATAGGTTTTGTCCGGCTTCTTCTGCTCCGGACGATTTCCGATATATCAGAAAAGCGGTTTCATCGCCGGATAAAGTGTGCGGAATTTCTGATATCTCTCTTCATATTTTGCGGTGAGCTCGGGATCGGGCTCCACCGTCTCAACTACCTTTACAAACTTCTCACAGATGGTCTGAACATCGGGATACGCTCCGCAGCCTACCGCTGCCAGCATAGCGCCGCCCATAGCCGGGCCCTGCTCGTTCTCGGGCACATCCACCTTAAGGTTCATGATGTTTGCGATCATCTTTTTCCACAGCGGGCTCTTTGCACCGCCGCCGCAGATCATGGTCCTGTCGATCCTGATGCCGAGGCTGCGCGCAACTTCCAGAGAATCACGGAGACCGAAAGCAACACCTTCCAGAACTGCCTGGGTCATATCGGCTCTGGTCGAATCCATGGACATGCCGAAGAACACGCCTCTGGCATCCGGGTTGTTGTGCGGCGAACGCTCGCCCATCAGATACGGAAGGAAGAACACATGGTTCTCGCCGAGCTTATCGATGTTCTCCTGCTCTTTCGCAAAGTCTGTCGCACCGAGGATCTCCTCTACCCACCACTTGTTGCAGGATGCAGCGCTGAGCATGCAGCCCATCAGGTGATAGTATCCGTCCGCATGATCGAAGGAATGCAGAGCATTGTTTTCGTCCACGCCGAATTCCCTGCTGGAGATGAAGATGGTTCCGGA
>CAMNGN010000117.1 GCA_946538475.1 uncultured Blautia sp. | reverse complement strand
CTGTATCGTTCGATCCCGTCCCTTGACCAGGATGTGGAAAGACTTCACGTGATCCAGGGTATGGTCAGCGATCCGTCAAATCTGCCGCCTTACTGCACTTTCTGTGACCGCTGCGAAGAGAAGGGCGAGATCTGTTCACAGAAGGATCCCTGGGTTATCGACGTCGAGCCGGGACACTGGGTGAAGTGTTTCCGTTATACACCTGAATGGGAGGGAAAATAAATGGCAAATCTGATTGAAGTAAAAAATCTGAAAAAGTATTTTTCCACCCCCAGAGGAATGCTCCACGCCGTTGACAATGTTACTTTCAACATTGAAAAAGGCAAGACTATCGGTATCGTAGGAGAGTCCGGCTGCGGTAAATCCACACTGGGTAAAACCCTGATGCGTCTGCACAATCCGACATCCGGCCAGGTTCTCTACAAGGGAGCCGATATCGCAAGCATGGATATCAAGGAGTTCAAAAAGAACTATCGTTCTCATATCCAGATGATCTTCCAGGATCCTTATGCATCTCTTGACCCGCGTATGAGCGTGCTTCAGCTGATCGAAGAGCCCATCAAGGTCAACAACAAAGGAATGGCAAAGGCCGAGGTTACAAAGAAGGCAAAAGAGATGATGGAGCTGGTAGGACTGGCAAAACGTCTCGAAATGTCCTATCCTCATGAGCTTGACGGCGGCCGCCGTCAGCGTATCGGCGTAGCCCGCGCACTGTCCCTCAATCCGGAATTCATCGTATGTGATGAGCCGGTCTCCGCACTGGATGTTTCGATCCAGGCACAGATCCTCAACCTTCTTCAGGATCTGCAGAGAGACAGAGGCCTCACTTACATGTTCATCACACATGACATGTCGGTGGTTAAGCATATCTCCGATGACATCGCGGTTATGTATCTTGGTCAGATGATCGAGAAATGTCCTGCAAACGAGATCTTCAAAAACACGATCCATCCGTATTCGCAGGCTCTTCTTTCCGCTATTCCGATCCCGGATGTGCATCTGAAGAAAGAGCGTATCGTGCTGAAGGGCGAGCTGACATCCCCGATCGATCCGAAACCGTGCTGCCGTTTCGCAGCAAGATGTCCGTACGCGACCGACAAGTGTCTGGCAGAGGAACCGGTACTCAGAGAGCTGAAACCGGGTCATTCCGTGGCTTGTCACTTTGCGGAGCAGTTTGTAAAATAAAAAGTGGAACAGAGGGACGGTTCCTCGTTCCAAGGGTGATAATTAATAGGAATGTTTTATGTTTTGACCCTTGGAACGAGGAACCGTCCCTCTGTTCCATTGAGGGCGGGGATAATGAAAAGCTTTCAGGACAGATTATTCAAGGACTTTGACGTAAAAAAAGAAGTAAAAAAGAACGGAAAGATCAAAAACACCTACGTCTACGTAGGGGACTATGCCGTCTGGAATCTGACGGACGGAGAACTTGCAAAAAACAAAGGGCTCTTTGCGGGGGCAACAGTGCTGATCTTCGCAGCCCTGATCTGGGGTTCACTTCAAAGAGTGCCGCTCAACAGTTTCAAGTTTTCCGGCGGAGCACAGCTCCTGTGTTTTGCGGTCCTGATTCCTGTGGTGATGGGAGTATGGCAGTTCGTTTTCGCTCCCAAACAGATGTATCTGAGAGACTGCAGGAGCATAAAAGATCGGATACTCTGGGGCAGTCTGCTGTTTACTGTCCTCCGGCTGCTCGGCTTTGCGGCAGGAATAGTTGTCCTTGTATCTGAAGGCTTCACATTTCTTTCTTTGGTGATCCTTATATCGGAACTTTTGTCGGCCGGCCTGTCTTTTTGGCTTTTCATGGCCTCGAAAAGACTCAGATATCTGGAAATACCCGGACAGAAGAAAAAGGAAGAAACCTGACGGTCCGGTATTAAGCATGAGTCCGCATGACAAAATCGAAAGCGGATTGCAGGTATTCATTTTGTATGGTATAATCGAGCTGTATGCGTATAAAAGCGCATACGGCTTTTTGTCGTTATTATAAATTTTATGCAGGGAGCGTGACCGGATGCTCAAAAAAGAAAAATTTCAGCTGTTTATCCACGATCAGCCGATGGAACAACCGACCGTACACTCAGAAATCGAAATCCTCTATGTTCTTGAAGGCAGTGTAAACGCTAAAGTAGATCAAAAAGAAGTGCTCCTGGGCGCAGAAGATATTCTGGTGATCAATGCGAACAAGCGCCACACGATAAAGGCGGTAGATAACCCCCTGATTTTGCGTCTTCTGATCGACCACATGATGGTGCGCGATGCGTTTGGCGGTCAGGAAGTTATTTTCTGGTGCAATTCCGCAGGCTCGGAGAGCGAACGATACGATGAGATGAGAAGGGCCATGAAGCGCCTGCTCAAACACTATGTAGAAGCCGACAACTATGAAGGCTCCTTCGGTTTCCTGGCAGACTGTTACGAGATCATGAATCTGCTCACTGCCAACTTTATGGTTAAGGCGGCGGACATTCAGACCGGTGACGAAGGCGACAGATACGAAGAGCGCCTGGAGCAGATCAACAACTATATCAACTCCAACTACGATCAGCCGATCAGTATGAAGGAACTCTCCGAAAAGCTCTACCTCTCCAACGGTTATCTTTCGCGTTTTTTCAAAAAGAATTACGGAACAAGCTTCGCCAACTATCTCACCAATGTACGACTCCTCCATGCTGCTGACGAGCTTCTTTATACGGATGTCCCTGTGACCAGGGTCGCCTATGACTGCGGCTTTACTTCTGCCGCTCTGTTCAACAAAGTATTCAAAAAAACACACGGCGTGACACCGACGGAATTCCGCAAACGCGCGAATGCCATGGACCGTGACAATGCGGGCAGACAGATGACAAAACCTGTCGAAAAGAGAGTAGAGCAGAACGTACGCCGCGAGGAATTTGTGGATGAAACGGACGAGCTTCAGGGAACCGCAAAGGTCTCTGAGGGCATTTACTCTGTCGATCAGCCGGTGCTCTGCGAACCGTTCTGGGGAGATACGATCAATTTTGGTTCCGCTTCGAACCTGCTGCATTCCACGATGCGGGAGCATCTGATGATCCTGCAGAGAGCGCTGGGCTTTAAATATGTGCGTTTCTGGAGCATCTTCACCCCCGAATTCTATATCCGCCCGGAACAGGAATTTTATGACTTCAGCCAGATCGATTCGGTCCTGGATTTTGTCCAGGAGCAGGGGATGAAGCCATACATCGAGCTGGGACTGAAACCACACACGATCCATTATGAGCCCGGAAACTCTATGAAGCAGAGCGCCGGAGAAGAGTTTACGGAGGAGCAGTGGGATCGCCTGATCCATGCCTTTATGCGGCATCTGAGTATGCGCTATGGCCAGCATGTGCTTGACGACTGGCGGATGGAGCTGTGGTTCGACGAGACATACCGCAATGATGAGAAAAAATGGGGGCAGTACTTCATGCGCTTCGAGAACACGTGGCGTGCGATCAAAGAGTGCAATGAACATATCATGTTCGGCGGATACGGCATAAGAATGGATGCCGGGGCCGAGCAAAGGCTGAGATTCCTGAAACAGTGGGCCGAGCGTCCCTGCAGGCCGGATTTTATCTCGGTCATGTACTATGCATATGAGCGGGATGAGAGCGGTATCGATGCTTACGCAAAACGCTCCACAGATAATCAGAATTTCATTCATTCGCTCAGCAGGGAAAAACAGCGCCTGGCCGAAGCAGGACTCGACGATCTTCCCGTCTACGTGTGCGAATGGAACTTTACGCCCAGCGTGCGTAATATCATGAACGACACCACCTTCAAGGGTGCCTATATTATCAAGAACATCATCGATGTGTACGGTCTTGTCTCTTCGATGGGATACGGAGCGGGCAGCGACAGGATGTATGCTTACTATGATACACCCGATATGCTTTTTGGCGGAACCGGGCTGATCACAAAAGAAGCGATCCTCAAGCCTTCTGCTTTTGCACTGGACTTCCTGAACAAGCTCTTTCCCTATTTTATCGGAAAGCAGGAGAATTTCCTGGTCACTACGGACCGGCACAACAACTACTCCATCATCTGCCATAACCAGCAGGTATTGAATTACAACTATTATCTGACCTCCGAGACGGTCATCGAGAGGGAAAGCACCTGGAAATACTTCGAAGACCGGAAAAATCTCAAGGTTCATATTCTGCTAAAAAATGTAAAGGAAGGTCAGTATCGTGTCAAGATCTACAGGATCAGTTCCCGTCACGGAAGTGTGCTGGATATCTGGTCCGAGATGGGCTACGACAACGAGCTGTCCAGGAACGATATCAAATATCTGAGAAGGATATGCGAACCAAACCTCACCATCAGAAAGGTGAATACAGAGGAGAATAACCTGGTCGTGGAGAATGAGCTGCTTCCCAACGAGATCTGCCTGATCCGCGTGCGGTACATCGGATAAGGTCAAAAAAAAATAAATAAATTTGACTTTTTCTTACCGGAAAAAAATAAAAAAGGTAACAAAATTAAGAAACAGGGCATATAACAGAATGTTTTTGCCCTGTTCTTTCTTTATAATGGTCACAGATGGTAATCAGGCGGATTTTAATCCGCACATCAAAATTACAAACCGGTACAAAGAACCGGAGAAAGAGGGTAAATCATATGGCAGATTATGAAACACAGATCGTTGTTATCGCAGGCGGCCCTTCCGGACTTTCGGCAGCTGTTCAGGCGGCGGAAGACGGAGCAGAAGTTATTCTGATCGAGAAAAACGCGGCTATCGGCGGCGCAGCTAACATGGGTATGGGACCTCTGGCTATCGGTTCCAAGTATCAGCAGAGACAGATGATCGACATCACTGTAGAAAAAGCGCTGAAAATGTTCATGGAATACACCCATTACAATGTAGACGGACGTCTGGTCAAGAGATATTTTGAGCAGTCCGCAGAGACCATCGAGTGGCTCGAGGACATGGGCGTTGAGTTCGAAGGCGCATACAAATACTTCACCAAATCCGAGGCTACATGGCACATCGTCAAGACCGATCAGGGTATCGGACCGCGTGCCGCTTCCTTCATGAACAAGGCACTCTACGCTAGAGCGCAGGAGCTCGGCGTTACCTTTATGCTTGAGACAGCAGGCAAGAAGATCCTTAAGGACGACGAAGGCAAGGTCTGCGGCGTAGTCGCTGTCGACAAGAGCGGCAAAGAGATCACCATCGCCTGCAAGGCAGCCATCATCTGCACCGGCGGCGCAGGAGCAAATCCGGAGTTCATCAAAGAGCAGACCGGTTATACCTTCGGCGTTGATATGTTCAACTTTGCTATCCCGGGCAACACCGGCGACGGTATCCGCATGGCATGGGAAGCAGGCGGAGACAAAGTTCCGGTCCGCATCGAGCAGGCCGCTAACTTCGAAGGAATCGATGAGCTTCCGCAGAGCGTTCCGAACGTTCTGATGCAGCCGAACCTTCTTGTCAACAAGAACGGCAAGCGTGTCATGGACGAAGAGCAGATGCAGAACACCACATACCTCAGCAATGCCTGCTCGCATGCGAAAGGCCGTGTGCTTTACAGCATCGTTGATACTTCCATCGTTAAATATTACATGAGAAACGGCGTTGATGAGATCAGCATGGTCCGCTTCAACCCGGATGTCTCCGACTTTGCAGAAGGCGTAAAGATCGCTGAGGAGACCGGCAACAAAGGTCTGTTCAAGGCAGATTCTCTCGAAGAGCTGGCTGAGAAGTGCGGTATCGATGTTGACAACCTTCTTGAGACCGTTGATGAGTACAATGACTACTGCGACGGCTATGACGAAGAGTTCTTCAAGAGGAAAAAATACCTTCGTCCGCTCACCAAGGCTCCGTACTACGCAGCAGCAGTCCGCCCCGGCGGTTACGGCACTGTAGGCGGTATCCACATCAACGAGAACTGCGAAGTTCTGGATACCGAGCTTGATCCGATCCCGGGCCTCTATGCAGCCGGCGCTGACGCCTGCAACATCTATGACGACAGCTACATGTTCCTGCTTCCCGGCAACTCCATGGGATTTGCGGTCAACACAGGACGTATCGCAGGTATGGAAGCTGCAGAGTACCTTGA
>CAMNGN010000116.1 GCA_946538475.1 uncultured Blautia sp. | reverse complement strand
ACGCAGCCGCCTTCTACGGTCTCGCCCCTGGAATCAGTCAAATGCCACTGGGCGCTGGACATCACATACGTCAGGCCTTCCGCATCACTGCCGACCTGAATGCAGCAGGAACCTCCGCTTGAAGGCTCACCGAGCAGCACCGCGCCGCCCTCCTGCATGATGATCGGAAACAGGTTTCCGCACGAAAAAGCATAGCGGGTAGTCATCACGCCGTAATTGAAGTCGTATTTTACTTCCTTGTCCTTCTCGTCATACACGCCGTCAAAATTCGAGTCTGCTTCGAAAGTGATAGTCATCTTCTGTCCTGTGATCACATTGTCGCCGTACAGCTGTGTCTGACCCGTCGTCACTGCCAGAATAGCCATCATCACATCGGGGCTTCCGCCTCCGTTGCAGGTAAGATCGAAGATCACATTTTTGATCTCGGGATTCTCCTGCGCCTTTCTGAGACCGGTGATCACAGTTCCGAGGCAGTCCTGCGGAAGCGAGCCTTCGCCTTTGTAATAACTCTCCCAGGCAGCTTCATCCGGCATAAAGATGTCCAGTCTGATGACCGCCGTATTGCCATATTCGCGGTACATTTCATCGCCCCAGACGAACCCGCGCATGTAAGGGATGACCATGTTGCGCACCTGTTTGAGCGTCTGCGGACTGTCAAAAATGCTTTCCATGGTAGGAGAAACGATCTTGCCCATAAACTCCGACGAATCAGCCACAAAAGGAACCTGTATCATCTCCGAAGATGCGGTAAACACCGTATGTCCGTCGCTGAAATATTTGAGAAACAGCTCGTCCATCGCATTAAGATACCCGGCGAGGTCGGTCGAAAAGAGTCCTTCCTTTATCTCAGCCCCCTCTTCGCCAAGGCCGAGAAGCGCTGCATCAAGGCCTTTTTCCGCAAGGTCCGCATCCAGCAGGCTTTTGCCGGGGTGACCGAAGAAGTAGTCAAAGTTGAAGCAAAGGTCCGCGTAAGACTGTTTTATGATGTCCTCGGGCCTTGCCTCGCCGCCGATCTTAGCTTTCATGGAAGCAGACTCATAAAAGCCCTCCGGCCCGGTTCCTTCTAAACTCAGTCTCTGTGTGTACAGATTCTCGCCGTTGTATACCAGATAATTTGTGGCAATGTCCGTCATCATGTTGGAAAGTGTCGAGACCGGGAGATACACATCGTTCTCATCCGCATAGACCTGAATCCCGTATTTTGCCAGATCGAACGAGACCGGCTTTGCCTCTCCTTCGTATGTGATGTCCGTCATGCGCACATAATGGACCGTGGAATCCTTGAGCCCCAGCGCCTTGTCTTCAAGCGGCAATGGAAGTGCAGTGAACGCGGTCCAGTCTTGTACATCGATCACGTCTTTCTCCGCGTCACAGATCATCTCAGCTCCGTTCCAAGCGGTCAAAGTGCAGGTTCCGTCATCATTTTGTGTCAGGGTCAGCGGCTGCTGCCGTATAAACTCCGAATATGCGTTGATGCCTAAGTACGGGATGTGAGGCGTTTCGCTGTAAAAACGAAGGGCCAGTTCGCCGGTTTCCTCTCCGTTTGAGAAGACTTTTGTCTGCTGTTCCGTAAAAGTGTTTTCCTCCGCCATAGCGGGAAATGCTGATAAACAAAGCGCTGCACTCAATGCCAACATTACGCTTTTCTTCATAATCATTTCCTTCCTCTGCCATTCGGTCAGTCATAGATAGTATTGTGCAACTTTATAAAAATAATACAACACGTGCGGGGGCTTGTAAAGTGAAACAAGAGTGGCGTTGAGGCGGCTGGACACTTGCTTATTCGTATAAGTTTACGCCAACAAAGCGTATACAGAAAAGCAAGAATGGTCTTGTGGCACATCGTGTTAGGAATTGGTTTGATTTCTCACCCCACCTTCGCCAGAATACTCTTCTGCTTAACCAGATAGTACCCGGCGATGAAGATCGTGATCAGCACCCAGCTGATCGGATAGCATGTCAGCACCTGCGTGAAGTTTCCCTTGGGATAGATAAATGTCACCCAGATGATACGGAACACACAGATGCCCAGAAGATTCGAAATCGTATTGACCAGGACATGGCCCTCTGCCCTCAGGGCGGAGCCGGTGATCTCGGAGATGGCAAAGACGGCGTAGAAAGGTGTGAGGATCCTTGCCACCTGCATTCCCATGCGGATCACCTCTTCGTCGCCGGTAAAAAGCCGCAGCAGATACCGGCCGAAGGTAAGCATGATCACGGTCATGACTGCGCCGCTGACCATCTCCATCGCCAGCACCTCGCGCACGCCTCTCCGCACGCGGTCGGTCAGCCCTGCGCCGTAGTTCTGGCCCACGAACGTAGTGATTGCGGTGGAAAAGGCCTGATTGATCATCCACCAGAGCGAATCCATCTTTCCGTAGGCCGTCCAGGCGGCAACCTCGTCGATGCCCATACGATTAATGGAAGTCTGCAAAATCATGTTCGAGACAGAGAACATGCTGCCGGCGATCGCGGTCGGAAGGCCGATCGTCAGGATTTTACCCAGCGTGTTCGGATTGATACGAAGCTTTTTCAGTGAAAGAACCATGCCCGGTGTCTTCTTCATCAACAGCCATGTTGTGATGACCGCACTGAAAGCCTGGCAGATGACGGTAGCGATGGCCGCACCGGTAATGCCCATATGCAGCACTGCCACAAACAGCAGATCGAGGAAAATATTCAGCACACAGCAGGCGATCAGTACGTACAGCGGGCGCTTGGAATCCCCGATCGCACGCAGGATACCCGAACACATATTGTAAAGCAGGGCAAAAACGAGGCCTGCCATCATGATGCGCACGTACACGACCGAACCGGCCATCAGGTCTTCCTGCGTCTTGAGCAGTCTGAGGAACGGCTCGGTGAAGATAATTCCGATAACACCGAGGATCACACCGCCAAAAAGGCCGAACGTATACGCCGTGTGAAGTGCGGTATCCACTCGCTCGGGATGATTGGCGCCGAACGCCTGAGCGATGATAACCGTCGCACCTGTGGAAAGCCCCATAAAGAAGCTGAAAATAAAGCCCAGGATCTGCCCCGAAGAACCACCGACGGAAGCCAGGGCTTCTTTTCCGGCGAACCGCCCTACCACTACCGCATCGACGGTATTATAAAGCTGCTGAAAGAATGCTCCGATAAGGATCGGAAAGAAAAAAAGAAGGATCTGTTTCCAGATGACCCCGGTGAGCATCGGATTTTGTGTTTTAGTTTCCATTTATGATTCACTTTCTAAATATTTATAACTGCTCAAAGCCTAAAAGATACGAAACGCAACAGAAAAGCCGGAATCGCGCAGCAGGTGCGCGATCCGGCTGTAATCAGTAACTGTTTATATTACATCGGCTCCACAACTTCGCCATAAAGTTTACGGAATAATGTTATGGAAATAATTCCCGAGACGACCTCGGCAATGGGGAAGGCAAGCCACACCAGATTAATATTTCCCAGCCGCGCGAGCAAAAAAGCAACCGGGATAAGAACGACCAGCTGCCTGCCGACCGATACGATCAGACTGTAAACGCTCCGTGCGAATGCCTGGAAGATCGACCCCATGGCGATGCACGCTCCCGCGATCGGGAAGGAAAGACAGATGATGCGAAGCGCGGGTATACCGATCTTCATCATGTCCTCCGAAGCATCAAACAGCTTCAGGAGCACACTCGGGAACAGTTCGAAGATAAGCGTTCCGGCCGTCATGATCGATACAGCCAGGATCATGGCAAACCGAAGGCTCTCCTGAATTCGGCGTTTGTTCCTCGCGCCGTAATTGTACGCAAGCACCGGGATCAGACCGTTGTTCAGGCCGAACACCGGCATAAAAACAAAGCTCTGCAGCTTAAAATACACGCCGAAGACCGCGACTGCCGTTGAGGAAAAGCCGGACAGGATCAGATTCATCAGGTAGGTCATGACCGATCCGACCGAGATCATCAGGATGGACGGCACACCGACCTTGTAGATCTCTCCGATGATCTCCTTGTCAGGCGAAAAAACGCCTTTCAGCGAAAAATGAATGTCCACGTTCTTCTTCACATTGAGGAAAAGACCGATGAAAGCGGCGCAAAACTGCCCGATCACGGTTGCATAGGCGGCACCTGCCACGCCAAGACGCGGCATGCCCATAAGGCCAAAGATCAGGATCGGATCCAGGATGATGTTGATCACCGCTCCGGCTCCCTGCGAGATCATGCTGTACAGGGTACGGCCCGTCGACTGCAGCAGCCTCTCAAAGGTCATCTGGAAGAAAAGTCCCAGACTCAGACAACATACGATGCGCAGATAAGTAGTTCCGTCTTCCGCGATTCCCGGATCGGAGGTCTGCGTAGCGATGAACGCACCTGCCAGAAACAGGCCGATCAGAAGAAAAGCGATATAATTCGCAATCGTCAGAAAGAGTCCGTTGCCCGCAGCCGCATCTGATCTCTCAAATCTTTTCTCACCCAGCGATCGCGACAAAAGCGCGTTGATACCTACGCCGGTACCGCTTCCCACGGCGATCATCAGATTCTGCAGCGGAAACGCCATCGTGACCGATGTGAGTGCCGCTTCACTGATCCTGGATACATAAATGCTGTCCACGACATTGTAAAGTGCCTGTACCAGCATCGATATCATCATCGGAAGCGACATGGTGATGATCAGTTTTTTTACCGGCATAAAGCCCATCTTGTTCTCTTCTCTTACCATTTACTTTCCTCTATCTTCTTTCTCCATCGCTGTTGTCTGCCCTTCGGCCACACCTTCGGTGCTGTCGCCCATGAAAAGGATCTTGACGGTGGCAAACATGATACGCATATCCTCCACGATTCCCGGAGAGGATATGTACATGAGGTCCATCATCAGTTTGTCGTACGGTGTCGTGTTATATTTTCCGTAAACCTGCGCGTAGCCGGTGAGTCCGGCTTTGCACTGGAGCCTGAGCCGGAACTCCGGCATCTCACGCTCGTACTCCTCTGCTATCTCGGGACGCTCGGGCCTCGGACCCACGATGCTCATCTCCCCTTTCAGGATATTGAACATCTGGGGAAGCTCATCGATCCGCACTTTTCGGATCACGCGGCCTACCGGCGTTATTCTGTCGTCATTGTCCCCGGTGCTGAGCCGTGCCACACCGTCTTTCTCGGCATCGACGCGCATCGAACGGAATTTGATCACGCGGAATTTTCTGCCATCCTTCGTGAGTCTTTCCTGCGTATAGAACACCGGGCCCCCGTCACGCCTGATCAGTATCGCAGTGATCAGGAGTATGGGGCTTGTGATGATAATGGCCAGACTGCTCAGAAGAATATCAAACAGTCTTTTACATAGAAGATATTCGGGCGTCGGATTGTACCTCTGCACCAGAAATACCGGCAGGTGAAGCATATGCATCTTCTTCGCCCCGGTCATCATCACATCACCGATACGCGGGATGACAAGGCTGTTGATATCATTTGCCGTGCAGTACTTGATGATAATATTGCGGTCGTGGCTGTGAACGCCGCTCAGGAATACCTCCTCGGCGTCTGCCAGAACATCCACATTCTCTATCACTTCGCTGACCGGAAGAACTTTTTTGACATTAAATTTCTTTGTGAGGCCATACTCGTGGATAAGTATATCGACCCCCGAACGCATATCGTACACAATGTACGTTACTTTTGGCGGAAAACAGCGGAAATACCATCGATGGGCAGCCACCGTCCAAAGCAGTGCGAGCAGAACCTGCCCCACAATAGCCAGAAGCCCCGGCCACAGAGGCTGAAGGCCTTTACACAGCAGACATATGACTATGTAGATCAGTCCGTCCGCGATCAGCGCAGCAAGCACCTGGCTGTAGACCATCTCCGAGAGAGGGTTGTACGAGATCAGGAAAGCGTCGTACACTCTGCCGAAGATGAAGAACAGCAGCGTATACAGAATGATGATGTATCGTCTTGCGTTTGCTGCAAAAAAAGCCGCTGTGTGATCGGCGTAATAGTAGTACCAGCAGATCGCAAACGGAACAGTTATCAATATCAGATCAAGTATTTTAACCACCCGAAGGCTCAGGTCGTGTTTCCAATCCTTCATTATTTTACACCGTAATCTGCCAATCATGGCTGCTTTCTGCCCGCCTCAAAGGCGGCAGGCCCGGATAAGTAACAGGGATATTTTAGCAAATGTGCAATAT
>CAMNGN010000115.1 GCA_946538475.1 uncultured Blautia sp. | reverse complement strand
AGTCCGCTCTTCCCCTCCCCCACGCCCCCTCCCCTTCCGGGCACGCTTTTATAGACACGAGCGGGGGCTTGACTCTGTAGAGGAAACATTCTTTTGATTTACGCAAAAAATCCGGCCGATTGGCCGGATCTTTTGGGGGACTGATTAGACGCTTAGTTTTTTATCCATAAGATATGCTGTAATAAAGTACATTATTGCTGACCACGCCAGATATATGCAGGATCGGACCAGAAGGTAGGGGACGGGGGCGCTGGGGGCGGGGATCTTGTTGCTCACCCAGTTGATCAGAGAGCTTACAGCGATATATATAATGAAGCTGATGATGGCGGCTCCTTTTTTGCCGGAGAGCAAGGTACAGGAAAGAACGACTGCCAGATACCCTGCGGTGATCTGAAGCACCCAGGCGCACAGGAACATGATCAGCACCGCTGCCAGAGTCTTCGCATTAAGCTGCAGCCTGGGATCGACGTCTTTCAGCATAGTCGTGATCATATCCAGAATATCTTTATACGGAAGCAGGTTTTTGCTCAGCAGGCTGAAGTCAAAAGCGGCCAGGCCTCCAAAGAATACTCCGGAAAGCAGAACCGTGGCGGCATTCTGCAATGCTTTTGCACCGAGGATCTTATAGCTGTTGTTCGGGGTCATAAAAAGCATGTAGCTTTGCTTCGTCGTCAGATCACGATAAAGGATGATAATGCTTTCGATTCCGATATAGGAGATTCCCGCAAGCGCTGTGAAGAACAGACCGAGCGCCCCGATAGCCAGCGGATCCGGATAATCTCCGTAAAACCCGACAAGGAAAACGATTTCCATAAGTAAGGTGATGCCTATGAAGATCAGTTTCGAAAAAAGACTCTTCCTGAATTCATACTTGATCAGTTTTCCCATTTAGAATGCACCTCCAATATTCGCATAGATCTGACGATATTTGTCAGCCACAGAAATCCCTTCGGAAGCACGCAGCTCTTCGAGCCCGCGGACTTCGATCAGATGGCTTTGTTTGATAAATACAGCGTAGTCTGCCACGGTTTCCAGCTCTTCCACCAGATGACTGGAGATGACAAGCACACGGTTGGGTCCTGTCACTTCGACAATACCTTTCATGATCTGGTCTCTGGCCAGCAGATCTATACCATTTAACGGCTCATCAAGCATGATCACTTTCGCATCTCTGGCAAGTGTTACGGCAATTTTCAGTTTGGCCATCATACCGGAGGAAAGCGCTTTGGTTTTCATGTCCTCTGTGAGTTCCATGTAAGACAAAAGCTCCCGATATTTCTCCATGGAAAAATCCGCAAAGAAGTCCTGATAATACTTGCCGACATCGGCGACCGACATCCAGCTGTAAAAATAGGGCTCGGTGGACATGTAGGCGATCTCGCGGCGGCTGTCCACGTCAAGCGGACGGCCGTTATAATACATTTCTCCGGAGGTGGGTTTGATCAGCCCTGCCGCCATCTTCATCCAGGTCGTCTTGCCGCTCCCGTTGGGCCCGAGCATGGCATAAATATACCCGGGTTCCAGTTTGAGCGAAATGTGGTCTACCGCAGTTTTCTTTCCAAATACTTTGGTGATCTCTTTACTTTCAAGCATTCTTTAACCTTCTTTCTGTCCTCATTTCATTTTGTTCGGCTTCGGCGGCAATCGCTTTGGCCTGCAAACAGCATTTGCTTATTTCTTTTTTTTGAGCATTTCTATTGCTTCTTCGGCAGAAATGCCCAGCCTTTCCATCCCCGCAAGAAATTCCTCGAGAATACCTTCCGCCATCTCCTCCTTGATCGCAGCTATTTTGCTCTTGTCTTCCGTCACAAAGGAACCCAGTCCTCTTCTGGTAAAGAGCAGCTGTTCCTGTTCAAGCGTCTGATAGACACGGGCTGCCGTGTTTGGGTTGATGGTGTATTTAAGCGCCAGCTCTCTTCCCGAGGGAAGCTTGTCTCCCGGAGATATTTTGCCGGTGGCGATCTTTTCCTTGATCGAGTGCACCACCTGCAGGTAGATCGGCACAGAGGCATTATAACTCGTCATTGTACTCTGCTCCTCTCACTTTATGTATGAACTAGTGTACTATCTGTATAGTACACTAGTATCCTACAAATGTCAAGTACTTTATTATTTTTTAATGGTGTCAGGTACCATGAACAATTTATGAACAAATGAAACGAGGAATGGTTCACGTTGACTTATGATTCACCCATTCCGGTTGACACTCTTTTATCCGTATGTTAAAGTATACATAAATTGAAGACAATTCAATGTTGTTTCTGTCAAATCTGCTGATAGATTCCGAAAAAAGGAGGATCCGAAATGAAGTTTTACATTTGTACGAAATGCGGTAAGATCGTCGAGATGATCAAAGGCTCTCCATGTCCGACCATGTGCTGCGGCCAGCCGATGGAAGAACTCACACCGAACACCACAGACGGTGCGCATGAGAAACATGTGCCGGTCGTGGAGATCGAAGGAAATAAAGTTACGGTCTGTGTAGGTTCCGCAGCTCACCCGATGCTTGAGGCACACTATATTCAGTGGATCGTTCTCGAGACATCCTGCGGCCAGCAGAAAAAAGTACTCACACCCGGTGCAGAACCGAAAGCCGAGTTCCTGCTTGCCGAAGGTGAGACAGCTGTCGCGGCTTATGAGTATTGTAATCTGCATGGGCTTTGGAAGAAAGACTGCTAATGTGAAACAGGGGGACGGTTCCTCGTTCCATTTGGAACGAGGAACCGTCCCCCTGTTTCATTTCTTCGAGCGAATATAATTATCTATCCCACGTGCCCCTGCTTTTCCTGCGCCCATCGCAAGAATTACGGTTGCGGCGCCGGTCACGGCGTCGCCGCCGGCGTACACGCCTTCTTTGGAGGTCTTACCGAACTCTTCATCGGCGATGATGCACTTGCGGCGGTTCACATCCAGCCCGTAGGTGGTGGACGAAATCAGCGGATTGGGTGAAGTTCCGAGTGACATGATGACGGTATCGCACTCGATGTCAAACTCTGACCCGGGAATCTCCACCGGGCGCCTTCTGCCTGAGGCGTCGGGCTCGCCGAGTTCCATGCGGATGCAGCGGATGCCGGTCACCCAGGAATTCTCATCGGAGTAGATCTCCACCGGATTAGTCAGCAGGTTAAAGATCACGCCTTCTTCTTTTGCATGATGCACTTCTTCGACCCTGGCGGGAAGCTCCGCCTCGGATCTTCTGTAGACGATATGCACCTCAGCGCCAAGTCTTAATGCGGTTCTGGCCGCGTCCATCGCAACGTTTCCGCCACCGACAACAACCACTTTTCTGCCGCGGACGATCGGTGTGTCATAGTCGTCGCGGAATGCCTTCATCAGGTTGTTTCTGGTCAGATACTCATTTGCAGAGAACACGCCGTTTGCCTGCTCTCCCGGAATGCCCATGAACATCGGAAGGCCTGCACCGGAGCCGATAAAGACGGCCTCGAAGCCCTCTTCCTGCAGCAGCTCATCGATGGTGACGGATTTGCCGATGATGACGTTGGTCTCGATCTTTACGCCAAGAGATTTAACATTTTCGACTTCAGCCGCCACGACTTTATCTTTCGGAAGACGGAACTCAGGAATACCGTAAACGAGAACACCGCCTGCCTTGTGGAGCGCCTCAAAGATAGTCACGTCATAACCCATACGTGCAAGATCGCCTGCGCAGGTAAGGCCTGCAGGGCCGGAACCGATGACCGCGATCTTGTGGCCGTTCTTTTCAGCCGCAGGTTTCGGTTTGATTCCCTCTTCTCTTGCGCGGTCTGCAACAAAACGCTCGAGTTTTCCGATCGAAACAGCTTCGCCTTTGATGCCGCGGATACATTTTCCTTCGCACTGTGTCTCCTGCGGACATACACGGCCGCAGACAGCGGGAAGCGCGCTGGATTCGCTGATGATCTGATACGCCTGCTCAAAATTGCCTTCTTTCACTTCATGAATGAAGGCCGGGATATTGATCGAAACCGGACATCCGGTCACACATTTGGCATTTTTACAATTAAGGCAGCGGCCTGCTTCTGCCACGGCCTCTTCCTGATTATATCCGAGGCACACCTCGTCAAAATTGGTCGCCCTTACTTTGGGATCCTGTTCTCTGACGGGAACCTTCTTTAATACATCTGTCTGAACCATTATTTGTCACCTCCGCAGTTTCCGCATCCGCCGTGATGGGTATCCCCCTCCAGGAACCTGAGCTTCGCCCGTCCCTCGTCGGTCTTGTACATCTGCTGTCTCTTCATCGCCAGATCGAAATCTACCTTGTGGCCGTCAAACTCGGGACCGTCGACGCATGCAAATTTGACTTCGCCGCCGACCATCAGACGACATGCACCGCACATTCCGGTACCGTCCACCATGATGGGATTCATGCTTACGATGGTAGGAATGCCGAGTTCTTTGGTCAGGATGCACACAAACTTCATCATGATCATCGGACCGATGGCGACACACAGATCATAATGTCTGCCCTGATTCTGTACCAGGTCACGAAGTACATCGGTGCCCATGCCTTTGCGGATGTAAGATCCGTCATCGGTGGTCAGGTAAAGGTTGCTGACCGCGCTCATCTCTTTTTCCAGGATGATCAGGTCTTTTGTCCTGGCGCCGATGATGCAGTCTGCGGTAATACCATGCTCATACAGCCATTTAAGCTGCGGATACACCGGAGCGGTTCCCACGCCGCCGCCGACAAACACGATTTTTTTCTTCTTCAATTCTTCTATAGGAGTGCTGCAGAGCTCCGAAGGACATCCGAGCGGTCCGACAAAATCCTCGAAGGCATCTCCTGCCTGCAGTTTGGCCATCTTCAGGGTGGACTCGCCGATCGGCTGGAATACGATTGTGATCGTTCCCTTCTCGGAATCGTAATCACAGATAGTAAGCGGGATGCGTTCTCCCTCTTCATCGAGCTTTGCTATGATGAACTGGCCCGGCAGGCATCTTTTTGCCACACGCGGAGCTTCTACTACCATCCGGTAGATGTTCGCCGCCAGTTCCTCTGCTTTTAAAATCTTGTACATATTAACCTCCTGCCTGCACTCCACAATTTTTCATTTATCATGAATCCTGCCCCTAATAATTTGATGCGCAGTTATCGTGCAGGGTAATTCCCGTATTTTAAAGAATGCCTGTATTTTTAGATATTAGCACAATTATTTATCGGAGTAAAGTGCTAAATTAAGACAGGGGACGGTTCTCTGTCTTTACCCTGTCTTTTACTGTTGGGGACGTATCTCGATGACTCATTTTGAGTACCGAGGACGTTTTTGAGCACTCATTCTTTAACATTTACCGTATATAAGATTTTTCACGCGCGCATTCATCGTCCCAACCGGAAACTCTGTCACGATAACTTCCTGACAAGCCTCCATCACCCGACGCGCCTCATCTATTGCAGCCTCCGACACCGGCTCAAACATCCTCTCGGTAACGACATGACATGCCAGCCGCTTTGCAACCGCATAATCAAGATCGTTCGGATAGAGAATTCCTGCCGCAAAAGGTCTCCCCTCTTTTTGAAGCCGCCTGTACACCGGAATGCCCGAGCCTCCGGAGCTCAGCACGAACACCTCAGGCATATCTCCTTCGGGTCGCGGAAGCTCGATGCTCCCGAATGTCGGATCGTAGGATCCTGCATTTATCCCGAACAACTCCCGTATCGTTTCTTCTTCAAAAATCTCATCCGGTGTTCCATATTTGGTTATCCTATCGCCATTCACGCAGATAACTCTGTCGGAGATCTTCTGTGCCAGATCGATCTCGTGCAGCGACATGACCACTGCAATCCCCTGTTCTTTTGCCATACTGCGCAGGATAGTAAGAAGCTCGATCTTATGTCGGATATCCAGATAGGAAGTAGGCTCGTCGAGCACCATGATCTGCGGTTCCTGACAGATTGCCCTCGCCAGCATCACTCTTTGCCTCTGACCATCGCTGATCGAGTCGAAACTCTGCTCAGCTATTTCCAGAGCATTTACTCTCCTGAGGGCCTTGTCAACCTTTAAGGTATCCTCCGCAGAAAGAAGCCCCAGCCGCCCGGTATAAGGATACCTGCCTGCGGATACAACATCGCGGCAGGTCATCAGCTCCGGCCTTATTCGTTCGGTGAGGACTACTGCCATCTTTCGGGACAACTGCGCATAAGAAAGCTTCTGAAGATCCTCGTCGTCGAGAATCACTCTTCCGCCGATCAGCCGCAG
>CAMNGN010000114.1 GCA_946538475.1 uncultured Blautia sp. | reverse complement strand
TGGGCTATTGGTTACCGGCAAGTAGCGAAGCGGATTGCCGGTTACCTTTGACTCAAAACACAAAGTATTTCAGGATCAAATTCCAACTATACACAAACGACAGAAATCTGTCCCTCTCTATCATTTCCATCACCGATCTTCCGGCTTCGGTGTTGCACAGCATCGTCACAACCAGCATGCCGATCCAGATGAAGATCACATACTTTGCTCCGCCGATCAGGGCTCCACCCAGTTTGTTGAGCCCATGTACCACCGGCAGGCGCGTGAAGATATCCAGCACAAACACCAGCACGCGAAGCAGTATAGTGACGATCACATATGTTATAAGGAAGGAAATCCCGTTCATCACGATATTCACCGGATACCTGACGATATAGTCGATGAACGAATTTACATTCAGCTCCTTATACTCTTCCGCATTATTATTCTTAAGCAGTGTATTGATGATGATCTCAGGCAGATCCAGGCTCTCGATGATCTCCTCCTGCCGGTCCGCAGGTATGATCTTTCCGGATTCTATCTGATCTCCCAGCAGCTTTCGGGTCTGTTCCTCGATCTTTGACTCGATGGGCGTCACTTCGCGCAGAAAATGATTGACATATGGATTGAGGAACCAGACCAGGGCGATCGACACGAACACAAGTGCGATCGACACTACTTCTTTTACCAGGCCCCTGACAAGCCCGATGATGATCCCGATCAGTATCAGGACTATACATGCAGCTCCCAGCCACGTAAGGCCCACTTCCTCAAGCCTTGTATTCACGATATTCAGCTTATCCACTTTGTCACCGCCTTCTCCGACTCAAATCTGCACCGGGGCACATCAAGTCAGTTTGATCACCTGCACTCCCGAATCCAGCACCAGCAGATACCTGTTCCAGCCGATCTTAAAGAAGTCATTGATCTTCCCGTCCACGGTGCCGCTGTATTTTTCGTCCCCGCTGTCGCTGATCACGCACATCTGCGAGCTGTTGTACATCAGAATGCTTCCGTCCGAGATGCGAATGTCCGTGTAGGGGATATTGAAGTCTTTGGTAAACTTCAGGCTTCCGCCCGGGCTGTACACTTCCATGGAATACAGTTTTTCTTTATCTTCGTTTCGGAAGACAAGTCCGATGTTGTCATTATCATAGAACGTGGACACGATCTCCTTGTCCACACTCACCGTCGCCGATTCCTTGGGGACCTGCTTGCCCTCGTAGGTGACGAATCCGTCATCTCTGAACGCCACGCTCCGTGTGCCTCCCAGATACTCGATCTGCGGAACCACGATCCCGTCATACTCATAGCCGCTGACGATTCGGTTGTCCTCGTTCTCTCCCACGTCGCCGAAGTTATAAAAAGCCACGTAGCTTGTCGTCTGTCCGCCGTTTACGAACTGGAATGTCACCATCATGATGACACCGTCGTTTGAGATCGCCACGTCCATCGGATAGCCGGGATCATCGATCCTGGTCTGATTTTCGGCGATCAGACTTCCGTCTGTTCCGTAATAATTGATCCAGGTATCTTCGCCGTTGTCCAGAATTGCCGCCACCAGTCCGCCCGATGAGACCCGCGCTTTGACGATCGAATAGGACGTCGTACAGCTGCCGGTGAGTCCGTTCTTGTCGTACATTTCCAGCCTGGTGCCATCCTTGTCCGCGATGACCACGCGTTTTCCGTTGACATCGGCGACCGGATTCTGCATCGAATGTGTCTCACTCCACACAGTCTCCAGATCCTTCGTCACCAGCGATACTTCGTCGGGGCTGTATTTTAAGAATTTGCCGTCCAGTTCCAGGTATTTGGTCGATACGGTGTCTTCCTGCTCTGTGCTTGCCATAATCTTGTAATTATGATAAGTACGTCTTGTCATGAACAGTATCACTGCTATCGCAATCAAAATAAGCACAGCAAATACGATGAGGATCCTTCGCATTCTCCTTCTTCTGCTGCGTCTTGATTTTCGAGTAGTCGCCATTTTATTTCATACCTCAGTTATAACAGTTTATGTCTGTCTGTTACTATTCACAGTCAAAAGCCTGTGAATAGTAACGGATTCGTCCATGCAAATCGCCTCCGGCGATGGGACGAATCCCTGCATGCCCTACTGTTTTAGCCCGTAATCGCGCAGCAAGTGCGCGATTCGGCTGTGAATAGTAACGTCTGTCTGCTGTTTTTCATCCTGCAAACACAACATTGGTTTCCATAACATTCTTATCAATAACCAAAGTGTAAGCCCTGACAGCCAAAAAATCAAGCAAAAAAGAGAGCCCCCACGGGGGCCCTCCGTATTTCGTTTGTCAGTTTAAGCAAGGAATTCCTTGATCTGGCTGTAGATTCCCTCTCCATCCAGTTTGTATTTCTTGAGCAGAGCGCCGGCAGATCCGGACTCGCCGAATACGTCACGCACGCCGATACGTTTGACCGGTACCGGACAGTTTTCAGACAGACATTCGCAGACTGCGCCGCCAAGGCCGCCGATGATGGAATGCTCCTCGACTGTCACGATCTTGCCTGTCTCTTTTGCAGATGCGATGACCAGCTCCTCGTCGAGAGGTTTGATGGTATGCATGTTGATGACCTTTGCATCGATGCCATCTGCAGCAAGCTTCTCAGCTGCCTCGAGGGAAGCGGAAACGCAGAGTCCGTTTGCGATGATGGTCAGATCTTTGCCCTCGCGAAGAACGATGCCCTTGCCGAGCTCGAACTTATAGTCGGGATTGTCGTTGATTACCGGAACAGCAGCACGGCCGAATCTCATGTAGACCGGTCCCTGATGCTCGTAAGCCGCCTGTACCATAGCTTTTGCTTCAATGTCATCTGCCGGGCTGGCTACGACCATTCCGGGGATAACTCTCATCAGCGCAAAGTCCTCGCAGCACTGATGGCTGGCGCCGTCCTCACCTACGGAGATTCCGCCGTGAGTCGCACCGATCTTGACGTTCAGCTGCGGATATGCGATGGAGTTACGGACCTGCTCATATGCACGGCCTGAAGCAAACATCGCAAAGGTGCTGAAGAACGGAACTTTGCCTGTTGTGGCAATACCTGCCGCTACGCCGGCCATGTTGCACTCGGCGATACCGCAGTCGATGTGTCTTTCCGGGAATTCTTTTTTGAAGATTCCGGTCTGGGTTGCAGCTGCAAGGTCAGCGTCAAGAACAACCAGGTTATCATATTTTTTACCAAGCTCTACCAGGGCATTGCCATAGCTGG
This sequence comes from uncultured Blautia sp., assembly GCA_946538475.1. GTDB lineage: Bacteria > Bacillota > Clostridia > Lachnospirales > Lachnospiraceae > Blautia_A. Next base: position 3,074 of record CAMNGN010000114.1, on the reverse strand, counting down.
CTCTTGTTGCGATTTTCTTTACTTCTGACATAATGCTTCACCTGCCTTCTCCAGTTCTGCCATCGCCTGCTCATACTGCTCATCGTTCGGAGCCTTGCCGTGCCAGCCGACCTGGTTCTCCATATACGAAACGCCTTTGCCCTTCACGGTCTTCATGATGATCGCGGTGGGCATGCCTTTTACGGTCTTTGCTTCTGCAAATGCTGCTGCCAGCTGATCGAAATCGTTGCCGTCAGCCACATTAATTACGTGGAAGTTGAATGCTTCAAATTTCTTGTCGATCGGGTACGGAGAATTGACCTGATCGATCGGTCCGTCGATCTGGAGACCATTGTTGTCAACAATGACTACAAGGTTGTCAAGCTTTCTGAAGCCTGCAAGCATGGAAGCTTCCCATACCTGACCTTCCTGGATCTCGCCGTCGCCGAGCAGAGTGTATACACGATAGGTGTCGCCGCTCAGCTTTGCGGAGATTGCCATACCTACTGCCGCAGAGATGCCCTGTCCCAGAGAACCGCTGGACATATCGACGCCCGGGATGTGTTTCATATCCGGATGTCCCTGAAGATATGATCCGAGTTTACGAAGGGTTTTGAGGTCTTCCTTCGGGAAGTAGCCGCGCTCTGCCAGTACCGAATAGTAGCCCGGTGCTGTGTGTCCTTTGGAAAGGACGAAGCGGTCACGGTTCGGGTCTTTGGGATTCTTCGGATCGATGTTCATCTCTGCAAAGTACAGATAGGTGAAGACTTCGGTCGCGGAAAGGGATCCGCCCGGATGTCCTGCGCCTGCCGAATGAACTGCAGTCACGATATCCTTGCGGACTTCGTTTGCTATTTTCTGAAGCTCTAACTTGTCCATAATATATCTCCTTATCGATTATTCACCAAACACTGCGATGTAATCTTTTTTGAATTTCTCGATGCCGGCATCTGTCAGCGGATGATGGGTCATCTGCTCAAGTACCTTGTAAGGAACAGTAGCGATATCAGCGCCTGCCAGAGCACACTGGGTCACATGTACAGGATGACGTACGCTTGCTGCGATGATCTCGGTCTCGATGCCTGCCACGGCGAACATCTCTGCGATCTCGCTGATGAGCTCTACACCGTCTGTGGAGATGTCGTCAAGACGGCCGAGGAACGGAGAAACAAAAGTGGCGCCTGCTCTTGCAGCCAGGAGAGCCTGGTTAGCTGTGAAGATGAGGGTAACGTTGGTTTTGATTCCTTCTGCCGAAAGGACCTTGACTGCCTTTAAGCCTTCAACTGTCATCGGGATCTTGACGACCATGTTCGGATGGATCTTCGCAATCTCACGTCCTTCGCGGATCATTCCTTCTGCGTCTGTTGTGGTCGCTTTTACTTCACCGCTGATCGGTCCGTCAACGATGCTTGTGATCTCTTTGATCACTTCGTTAAAATCTCTGCCTTCTTTTGCGATCAGCGACGGGTTAGTCGTAACACCGCAGATAATGCCCATGTCATTTGCAGCTTTAATGTCTTCTACATTAGCTGTATCGATAAAAAATTTCATATCAGTTACCCTGCTACTATAAACATACACAAATTCGTATATGCAAGATGATTCGCTGTAACCTTGCGATTTACAGTTACTGTTTCAACGTGTCCGATTTGGCTTTAGTTCAGCTACTTTCGTTTGTGCGACACTCCACAGTCGTAAATTCCCGGCTTAGCCACCGGTACACATCCGTATTGTCTTGATCATGGCTTAACACGGATCTCACCTCTTTATAGTAGACTCTCCTTTCTTAATTAAACACGATTGATTTTACGTTTGCTGCTTGGTTTTCGCAGACTTATACCATTACTCTAACACAACCATCAGGCTTCTACGCCGTAGTTAGCAGGACTATTTCAAACTGCTCTGGAATCTCTTTCCTGTGTTATCAGTGGTTTTAAGTAACCGACTAATGCTTCGGATTTTAAGCATCTTTGAACATATATGTTCACAATAAATGATGTTGGTAGTTGCTTAGATCATCCTCCTTAAAATAGTCATGAAACGAATTACATAGATGTTTATATTATAGCATAGCCCAGAAACATCTGCAACATATGAACCTGGGGACAGTTCCTTGTTTCACCCTTGAATCGAGAAACCATCCCCGTTTCACTTGTTTCACAGCTCCACCCTTCCCTCAAGCGCGCGGAGCAGAGTGACCTCGTCGATATACTCCAGGTCGCCGCCCACAGGCACGCCGCTGGCTATACGGCTCACCTTGATCCCCGAAGGTTTGATAAGCTTGCTCAGGTACATGGCTGTGGTCTCGCCCTCCAGGCTGGAGTTGGTGGCGATGATCACTTCGCGAACATCTTCGTTCTGCAGCCTGACCATGAGCTCCTTGAGTTTGATGTCATCCGGACCGATGCCCAGCATCGGGGAGATAGCGCCATGGAGCACATGGTAAACGCCATCGTACTTGCCCGTCTTTTCGTAGGCCGCCAGGTCGCGGGTGTTTTCCACCACCATGATCGTGTGATGATCCCGGTTATCGTTGGCGCAGATCGGACAGAGCTCCCGGTCCGTGAGGGTGCAGCAGCTTTTGCAGTAGCGTATATTCTGTTTGGCATCCCGGATAGATGCGGTAAGCTGTTCCACCTGGTCCGCAGGCATGCTTACAATGTGAAACGCCAGCCGCTGTGCCGACTTGGCGCCTATCCCCGGCAGATGCGAAAGCTGCTCGATCAGCTTATTGATATGTGTGCTGTAATAATCCATCAGAAAGGAAAGCCTCCGCCGAGTCCGCCAAGGCCGCCGAGCCCACCTGCGAGCTTGCTCATAACCGCCTGGGATTCTTCTTCCATCTTGCGGAGCGCTTCGTTGGTCGCAGCGACGATCAGATCTTCGAGCATCTCAATATCATCAGGGTCCACCACTTCTTCCGAAAGTTTGACTTTTGTCACCTCGCGCTTACCGGTGACCGTCACTTCGACAGCGCCGCCGCCTGCAGCCGCCGTAAATTCCTTCTCCTCCAGAGCTTTCTGGTTTTCTTCCATCTGTTTCTGCATCTTCTGGGCCTGCTTCATCAGGTTGTTCATGTTTCCCGGCATGCCCAT
>CAMNGN010000113.1 GCA_946538475.1 uncultured Blautia sp. | reverse complement strand
CCCCCTCGCGGGAAAGCGCCTGCCCTTCACTTTGTATTATCAAGCCAACATTATTCACTTAATCAATATCCGCCAAACAGTCCGTCGCCCCAGCTGTCCCAGATATCATCGCGGTCTCTGTACTCGCCGTAGTCGCCCCAGTCGTCGCCGTAGAAATCGCCATAGCCATCTTCGTAGCCATAATCATCGGCATATTCATCGGGAGCATTGCCGTCCGGGGTCTGCTCACCCTTCGGCTCTTCAGCCGGAGCATCATTTGCATCGGAATTAGCCTGCTCTTCCTCGTTGATTCCCTGGCTCTCCTGATACTCCTTCGTCTGCTCGCCCAGAGTTACCGTAACCTTCTGCTCCTCACCGTCTCTGATGATGGTAAGATCGATCTCTTCGCCCGGTTTGTAGTAGTTAAGGTACTCGACCAGCTCGTTGATGGTCGAAAGGCTTTTATATTTAAACTGAGTAATGAAGTCGCCCTCCCGGATTCCGGCCTTTGCTGCAGGTCCATCCTCGGTAACTTCCGCTACATACACACCGGTCGGGAAACCATATTTACGCGCTTCTTCCGCCGATACAGTAGCGCCGGTGATTCCCAGAATACCGTGTTCGTCAGCATTAAGTTTATCACGAACTTCCTCGTTCATGAGTTCTTCAATAACTTCATCATCCACATCGCTGATAGCGATCGCATAGCCCATGCCCTCGACCTCTGTGGAAGCAAGCTTAGCGCAGTTGATACCAACCAGCTCGCCGTCCATGTTCAGAAGAGCACCGCCACTGTTGCCGGGGTTGATAGCCGCATCGGTCTGCAGCAGATTTACACCTGCGGAACCATCATCGGTCGTATAGAAGTTGCCGTCCATATCGGAATAATGTGTCTTGGCACTCAGGATACCTGTGGTGACCGACTGGCCATAGCCCATTGCGTTACCGATAGCAACGACCTGCTCACCAACTTTAAGGTCATCGGAAGAACCGACCCTTGCGATGGAAATCTGATTCAGCGTATCTGTCTCGATATCATCCTTCTTCACAGCGATAACCGCAAGGTCCTTGGTCTCATCGTATCCTTTAACTTTACCTTCTACTGCAGAATTATCAACGAATGCAACCGAAATGGTATTCGCACCTTCTACCACATGATAGTTGGTGGCGATCAGCAGTTCATCATCATTCTTTCCGATGATAACGCCTGATCCACGGCCCTCTACCTCACGTTCCTGCGGAGCATAACCGCCAAAACCGAACATGCTGTAGTAATCCTGAACTTCTTCCACAGACTTGGTCGTGATGGAAACAACTGAAGGCATTGCAGCTGCTACGATATCGGAAACATCCAAGTTGCCTTTTCTTGTTTTGCTGCTTTCAGCTTCAGTATCAGAAGTTAAAGCTTCATCAGCCTGCTCTTCAGTTTCTTCTGCGGTTCTGATCAGAGTAGCTCTCTCAGACTTGTCGGAAGCCTCCTGCGCAAACGCCACTGTGCCAAGTGTCATACCGCCGATCAAAGCTGCACAGATACCTGCTGTCATACCTTTCTTAAGCATATCTCTCACATGCATCTTTTTCTCATTGTTCATCTCGTCATTGTTATTGTTGATCTCCGGATAATTCATCATTGTCTTTTTCCTCCTTCTATATCATCAAATGATTCTTTACTATTATAAACTCCTCAACTGTACAACAAGTTCAAGTGACTGTCAAATTCTTTAAGATCTCTCCTCATCGACCTTATGCTTGCAGTATAAAATCGATTTGTGTTCGATTTGTGCTTAATTTGTGTTCAAATTGTTAAATTCACAAAACCCCTGAAAAATACTCCCAACACTTTTGTATTGTAAAACGCCAGATTATCTAGTATAATATCATGTGATTTATGGGCATGATGCGAAAATCTGCCCTCAGGAGGTCCTATTTATGTCAAAATATCTCATTAAACGTATCCTTTTGGCAATTCTCAGCGTATTTGTCATACTGCTCATCACGTTCTTCGCCATGAACGCGGTCCCCGGCGGCCCCTTCAACTCCGAAAAGGCCACCACCCCGGCAGTCCGCGCCGTCCTGATGGAACGATTCAATCTGGATAAGCCCGTATGGCAACAGTTCCTTATATATATAAGAAATCTCACCCGCTTCGATTTCGGCGTATCCCTCAAAACCGGACGTGAAATCAGCGGAACACTCAGCACCTGCTTCGCCGTCTCCGCAAAAATCGGCGGCATCGCAGCATTCGTAGCAGTGATTATCGGCGTCATCCTCGGCGCTATCGCTGCCCTTTTCCGCAACCGCTGGCCGGACAGACTGATCATCTTCTTCACAACACTCTTTACAGCAATGCCCTCATTCGTGTTCGCAACATTGTTACTGATGGTCTTCTGTATCCAGCTCGGATTGCTCCCGGTATTCTCAACGGAAGCATCCGCATCCAAATATGTCCTGCCGGTCATCGCCCTCGCAGCGTACCCGACAGCCTACATCACCAGACTTACCAAGACCAGTATGCTGGACGCTCTCAGCCAGGACTACATCCGTACCGCAAGAGCAAAAGGCGTTACGACCCGCAAGGTCATTTTCAAACATGCGCTCCGCAACGCGCTCATTCCGGTCATCACCTACGTTGGCCCGATGCTTGCCTACATTCTCACCGGCTCACTCGTCGTCGAGAACATTTTCAACATCGGCGGACTCGGAAAACAGTTTGTACAGTCCATCACCAACCGTGATTACCCGATGATCATGGCTACCACGATCTTCCTCGCGGTCATCATGGTGCTCATGAATCTTCTGAGCGATATCATGTACAAAGTTGTAGACCCGCGCATCAAACTTGATTAAGGACGGAGGAAACAGTATCCATGGACACAGCACCTAATAAAAACCCATTAAGCCTTCAGATCGACGTCAGTCGGTTCGAAAAAGCAACAGATGAAGAAAAAAGACAGCAGGACGTCATGAGCGAGTCCACCACCTTCTTTAAGGATGGTATGAGAAAGCTCATGAAAAACCCTCTCGCTGTAGGCTCCATAGTCGTCCTTGTCCTGATCATCCTGACCATCATCATCGCACCGCTCGTTGTACCGTACAGCTATTCCGACATCATCAAAGTCAACGGCAAACGTGACAAGAGCGCAAAAAACCTGGCTCCGTTCGAATATTCCAAACAGGAGCAGAAATTCATCGACGAAGGCGGCAAAGTATTCCCGCACATCATGGGCACCGACTCCATGTGCCGTGACTACTTTATCCGTGTCGTAGAAGGAACCAAGATTTCCCTGACGGTAGGCCTCTTCGCCTCCATCCTGGTGCTCATCATCGGCGTCCTGTACGGGTCCATATCGGGGTACATGGGAGGAAAAGTCGACTTGATCATGATGCGAATAGTCGATATCATATACTCACTGCCCGATATGCTCATCATCATCCTGCTGTCCGTGGTTCTCAACGAAACACTGGCCCAGTCCAACAGCAAGATCATCCAGTCCCTCGGAACCAATATGGTATCGATCTTCGTCGTGTTCGGTCTCCTGTACTGGGTAGGTATGGCACGTCTGGTCCGCGGTGAGATCCTCAAGATCAAGAGCAACGAATATATCCTTGCCGCACAGGCAGTCGGCGCTCCTTCCGGCAGGATCATCCGCACACACATTATTCCGAACTGTATCAGCGTGATCATCATCACCACGGCGCTTCAGATCCCGTCGGCGATCTTCACCGAGAGCTTCCTTTCGTTCGTAGGTATGGGTGTAAAGGCTCCGATGCCTTCACTCGGCTCCCTCGCCAACGCAGCACGCGAAGGTCTGCAGAGCTATCCCATGCAGCTGGTATTCCCGGCAGTAACTATCGTCCTTATCGTACTGGCCTTCAACCTCTTAGGCGACGGTCTGCGGGACGCATTCGATCCCAAGCTCAGGAGGTAATGACACATGGCTGATTTAAATAAGAACAAAAGCGGGGTTCCCCTGCTTCAGGTAATCGACCTGCACACCTCTTTCACCACCGACAACGGCGAGGTGCAGGCAGTAAACGGCGTCAGCTTTACTCTTGAAGAAGGCAAGACGCTCGGCATCGTTGGTGAGTCCGGTTCAGGAAAATCCGTAACCGCCTACTCCATCATGCAGATCCTTGAAAAGAACGGACACATTTCGCAGGGCAAGATCCTCTACAAAGGCGAGGACATCACCCACTACAGCGAAAAACAGATGCAGGACTTCCGCGGCAAGAAATGCTCGATCATCTTCCAGGATCCCATGACATCACTCAACCCGGTATATACCATCGGAAATCAGATCTCCGAGGCAATACTGATCCACTCGAATAAAACCAAGGAACAGGCAAAAGAAGCCACGATCCGTATGCTGGAACTGGTCGGTATCAACGACCCGCAAAAACGTTTCAAACAATATCCGCACGAGCTCTCAGGCGGTATGCGCCAGCGTATCATGATCGCCATGGCGCTGGTATCCGAACCTGACATCCTCATCGCAGATGAACCTACAACCGCTCTGGACGTTACCATCCAGGCACAGATCCTCGAGCTGATGCAGGAACTTCAGCAAAAGCTCAACATGGCCATCATCATCGTTACCCACGACCTGGGCGTCATCGCTCAGATGGCTGACGAGATCGTCGTCATGTACGGCGGAAGAATCTGCGAGCGCGGCACGGCCGACCACATTTTCTACAGCCCCGCGCACGAATATACCAAAGGTCTTCTTCGCTCCATCCCGAGCGTCGAAAATATGAAACAAAAACTTGTCCCGATCGCGGGTACGCCCATCAACCTTCTGAACATGCCGAAGGGATGCGCGTTCTGCGCCCGCTGTGACAACGCTATGAAAATATGTCTCGAAGAAGTTCCGCCCGAACTCAAAATGCCGGACGGACACTACGCATCCTGCTGGATGAATGTCAAAAACAACAATTACGTATCGGAGGTGTCTGCAAATGAGTAATGAGAACACAAAGTGTCTTGTGGAAGTGCAGGATCTCCAACAGCATTTTCCCATCAAAACAGGCTTTTTCAGCAAAACACTGCTGAAGGCCGTCGATGGAGTCAGCTTCAGGATCAATCCCGGCGAAACGCTGGGTCTGGTCGGAGAATCCGGCTGCGGCAAAACGACTGTCGGCCGAACTCTTCTTCGTCTCTATAAACCAACAGGCGGTAAGATCTATTTTGACGGCACGGAAGTCACCGACCGCAATATGCACTCCTACCGCAAGGAAATGCAGATGGTATTTCAGGATCCTTACTCTTCACTGGATCCTCGTATGACAGTTGAAGATATCATCGGCGAGCCTCTCGATGTGCACAAACTGTACAAATCCAAAGGGGAGCGCCGTGATAAGATTCTTGAACTGATGGGACTGGTCGGCCTCAACGCCGAGCATGCCACCCGTTATGTTCACGAATTCTCCGGAGGTCAGAGACAGCGAATCGGAATCGCCAGGGCTCTGGCGGTAAACCCCAGATTCATTGTCTGCGACGAGCCGGTATCTGCACTGGATGTTTCCATTCAGGCGCAGGTGATCAATATGTTCGAAGAGCTTCAGGAGAAGCTTGGAGTCGCCTATCTGTTTATCGCACACGACCTGCTTGTGGTGCATCACATTTCGGACCGTATCGCGGTCATGTACCTTGGCAGGATCGTAGAAACTGCCGACGCGGATGAATTGAATGACAATCCGATGCATCCGTACACACTTTCTCTGCTCTCGGCCGTCCCGATCCCCGATCCCGAAACGGCAAGGGCTCAGAAACGTATCATTTTGGAAGGCGACGTACCCAGTCCGCTGAACATGCCATCAGGCTGTGCTTTCCGCACCCGCTGCCGCTATGCAACCGAGCAGTGCGCGCGCGAATGCCCGCAGCTGACCGACAGAGGCAACGGACATATGGTAGCGTGCTGGAACAAGTAACTGTATTTTAAGTATCAAGGAGGAAGTTATTTATGAAAAAAAAGGCTTTGGCTCTGTTTCTCGCTACAATGACGGCAGCAAGCCTGTTCGCCGGCTGCGGTAACAGCTCATCGAGCAGCTCCGCCGGCAACACTGCTAAGACCGAGGAGAAGAAGGAAGAGACAGAAGAAAAGGCGGAAGAAGCTGCTGAAGAGACTAAGGAAGAGGCAACTGAAGAAGCCGCTGCCGAAGAGACAAAAGAAGAGGCAGCTGAGGAAGCCGCTGCTGAAGAGGATACCACTCTTGAATCCGGTGCAGAAGAAACCGAAGAAGCTGCCGATGCTGCTGAGGAGACCGCTGACAAAGCTGCCGAGACCGTAGAAGAAGCTGCTGA
>CAMNGN010000112.1 GCA_946538475.1 uncultured Blautia sp. | reverse complement strand
TGGGCTATTGGTTACCGGCAAGTAGCGAAGCGGATTGCCGGTTACCTTTGACTTTACAAATTCACTGTACTTACTGCTGCTCTGCAAGCCAGTTATCCAGCTGCTCCTGATAATAATCCAGGTACTCCTGAAGTCCTGCGGAGTCGAGCTCTGTCAGCATCTGATCGAGGCTGCTGAGGTCGGCCGAGCCGCTCTCCAGAGTGTTCTGGTATTTCAGGAGAACATTTTTAAGTGCGGTGATCGTGTTGGCGATAGGATCGGTATTCACAACACATCCGTAGTACGGAGAGATTTCTGCTTCCTGCATCTGCGCCAGAGCTTCCTCGCGGAAATTCGCGCCGGAACCTTCTGCCGGATAAGCGATGAACTGGTTGCCCCAGAAGAAGTCTGCACTCTGATATTCCTTTGTATCGGGAAGGAGGCAGGCTTCACCTTCTTCGTTCAGTTCGTAATCTCTTCCTTCGATTCCATAGACAAACAGGTTCTCGATTTCTTTGTTCGTGTACATGAGGTTCATGAAAGCGACAGCTGCCTCGGGCTCCTCAGAGGTAACCGGAACGCCCCATGCCCAGGAATTACCGTTGCCGGTCTGGATCGGAACATCCACGTAAGGAATGCAGAGAACTTCGTAGCCTGTCTCGTTTCTCTTGGCCTGCTCTACGCCGAATTCGGACTGGCAGCAGTACGCGAAAGTGACACCGTGAGCCATGCTCTGGTCGGCGCCGTCCTGAGAAGTGGCGGAATCCTTATAAACAAGATCGCTGTCGTACCAGTCTTTTACACGCTCCATGATGGTTCTGTAATCGTCGGTAGCGAAGAAGTTTTCGACTTTTCCTTCTTCATTTACCTTGATGATACGGTTGGAATCGCCGAGTGTGTCGAAACCATAGTTGCCGGCGAAATCATCGGTAGCGGTATCGATGTACATTCCGAGGAGAACATTTCCCTGTGCATCCATGTTGCAGACCATAGCGGTCGTCTGCATCTCTTCCGGCAATGTATCCTGTGCATCATGCACGGCCTGAAGAACTGCCTTGGCATCGGACCAGGAGGAAATAGCCTCAGCCTGCTCCATGAGTCCGAGTTCATTCAGTACGTCTTTTCTCATAACCAGATAATAGCTGGAGTTGTAGATACGATAGCACGGGATAGCATAAACCGCATCGCCGATGGTCGTAGCGGGAAGGTATTCGCCCATCAGCTCAAGTGTCTCCGGCGCATATTCCTCCAGATATGGAGAAATGTCCTGAAGCTGCTTCTGCGCCGTGAATGTCGCGAAGCTGGTGGTGGGGATCGATGTGACAAGCACCAGGTCGATCGGATTGTTCGCATCTGTGATCATAAGAGGAACCTGTGTCATGTAGGACTGGATGTCCAACGTGGTGAAGTTGATGTGAACACCGATTTCTCTCTCAGCGATCTCGTTGATCGCATCGATGACTTCTTCCTTACCGTTCTCACCGAAGAAGCCAAGGTTTACCATGTTGAGTTCGACGATCTCTTCAGAATCTCCCTCCGCCTCGAGCTCTTCCGCGAAAGCAGCGGTCGGGAGCATCGTGACTGCCATTAACGATGCAAGAAGAAGTGACGCTATTCTTTTTTTCATAAGTGCCTCCTTTGAATAATGAATAGTGTGTTTGGTTATGCCGGAATCATACCGGAACGGGTAAAAGTAAGATAGGGTATTATTGATTTCTTTAGGCATCTATATTTACATATGTGACGTCAGGGTGAAGGGGAAAGTCAAAAATGGGTGGTGGCGGATGACTCACCGGCGGCACGTTCACGGTTTGTTCACAACACGTTCACGAATCCTTTACGGTGCCTGACACCATAAAAAATTTTTATGGTGTCAGGTACCATGAACATTCTATGACGAGGACCATCTTAACGGTCTGATCGGTGCGATACATGCTCACACAAGTTCTGTGACTCACAGCAAGCGGGATTGCTGCAAAGCTTGACTTGTTCCGCACAATTTTATATAATAAAACAAATATAACTACATTGGTACGCTGTGTTTTTTGATAACCCAGAGGGAGATTTTTAACCGTAAGAATCGGTCAGAATCTTCCTCTTTTTACGACCCGCTGCGCGTTGAATCGCCAATTACCGTAGACTTTTTGATATGTATATGGGGTGCAAAATGACTTCGAGAAATATTACTAAAAATCATCACCATTACAACAGCAATCTTCTTTACAGGCTTCTTTTCCTGATACCGATGTTCCTCTTCTGCCTTACGGCAGCCCGCCCGGTTCATGCGGATGACCTGATCCCGCACCTGGACGTCTTCGATTTTACCACCTACGACATGAAGCCGAAGACGGAGTCGGTGGACAACGCAAACTGGAAGGTACAGCTGAAAAATGCAACCTGCCAGACACCGATCCAGGTGGATGTTTCTTCGCTCCTCGGAAAAAGATCGACAGCGTCAATGACATCAAGCTCGAAGCGAGCGTGAACATGTCCACCACCACAGAGTTCGAAATCGAATTCAAAAAGGCCAACTGGCGGGTCAACACTGTCGACACGGATGTGAAAAAGAACGCCACAAAATATTCGATGGAAACCTTCGACACTACCGCGCTGAACAATATTTTTTCGTTCATCCCCTACGTCGGATCTCAGGTCAGCTCGGTGTTTAAAAAAGAAATCGTCGGAGCGGCGACGGCCCCCTGTACTGTCAAAAGAAAGATGACGGTTTCAGCCGTCTACACCGGTTCGCTGGCCAATGGAGCGCATGCAAAGTACGAGAGTACCATCCAGATCTATTCGATCGAACCGAAAGATCCGACCGACAAAAAAGTCACGGTTTTTGTCGGTGACTATGAGCATATGAACGCCGGATTTTTATCGATCCCGCTGTCGTTTTTCGGTATCAGTTTTGGTGAGGTCGGCCCGATCATCTCATGCAAGGCCGGTATTTTGCCGGCGATATCGCCACATGGGAGCATTCTCATGACGAATGGGAGAAGGATGAAGACGGCAATGTCTACCCGCTCCGCGAGTCTGTTCACACCTGCACCGAGAACGGAAAGCCCGGCTGCATTACCGGACAGGACCGTATAATTCGTCAGACATGGTATGACTGGGATATGCATATCCGCCTTGAAATTCTGACATTCGAGATCTTTGACAAGCACTGGGATCGCGGCGAGGGTGAAGATTACACTGATGTCACCGGCAAGCGAAGCTTCAGGCAGTCGCTGACCTTCAATGAACAATTAGCCTACAGCAACGATCCGTGTCCGCATCATGTCTATCGGATCCCGGTAGCGACATGGCTGAACGAGGCCAAAACCATCCCCATAGAGGGCATGACCGTGAAACCTGCCGAAGAGGTTCAGGTAGATGAAAATGTCCGGTCACTCACCGAGGGCGTCACGCGAAAGGGCAGAGAGGAAGGCAACGCGGCTCTTGCAAACCTCTACCTTCCGTATAAAGAAGGAAAGTACAAATTTGAGGCGGTCAAACAGACACTCAAGGGGGAGGGAGAACAGCCCTCCGATATGGTGAAAAGCACCGATGACGGTGATACAAAGAATGATAGAGTCGATATCATCGTCGGGGACGAAAATGCACGAACACTTTCGGTCAAAAAGGAATGGGACATCGACTACGAGAACAAAGACAAGCCCGAGAGCGTGGAGGTGGTGCTGGAAGCCCTGTTCTACAGCAGGGTCAATGACAACAGCCTCGGAACGACCGAGATCTGGCTCCCCGTTCAGCTCCTGACGCTGAGCGACGAGAACAACTGGCAGGCTGATTTTGACCCCATGCCGAAGTTCGAAGCCGGCGACTCCGATGATCCGAACGATCGCAAGGAGATCAGGTATCGAATTCGTGAGCTCAAAGCCGATTCGGAAGAAGGGCAGAACGAGGAGACGCGGCTGGGGAGTGCGATCCTGCGCGTGGTCCATGCCCGGAACGACCTGGATCGCAGCGAAGTGCTGGAGATGATCGGGGATAACTTCTCCCGCGTCGATGAGCATTTTGAAGCGCTGTCCGATCCTGAGGCCTACCTTGAGCGCCTGGGGAAGAAGGACAAGGCACCTCTTCCTTACGTTACATACGAGGTGCCCGCATACACCAGCTCCGTGGGTGAGCGTATCGACGAGCATGAGACAAAATACATCGTGGAATATTCCGAGGAGGAAGACACTACCACGATCAGGAACACCGCGGTGCTGGATATCTCGGCGTACAAGCGCTGGATCAATCTGACCGACGAGGAAACCAGATGCAGAGGGCGGCGTTACCTATACATTTACCGTCACAAACCGTGAACAGAAAAATGTGGTGATCCACGCCATAAAAGAGTGGAAGGGTGACGAAGGACAGGAGCGCCCCGAGAAGGTCAAAGTCACGCTGAAGCGAAGCGGAGTGGCAGCGGCCGAGGCCGAGCTTTCGAAGGACAATAGCTGGAAAGCTGTTTTTACTGAGGACAGCGCCGGGAATGCTCTTACGGCCTTTGATGAAAACGGAGCAGAAATCGTCTATACCCTGGAGGAAGAGACGCTCGAGAATTATAAGAGCACGGTCAGTTCCGAGAAAACCGGGAACGACGAGATGACCTTCACCGTGACCAACACATGGACCGGCGGCGAGGATAAGGTGACGGTGAAAGGCCAAAAAACCTGGGTGGACGACAACAACGCCCGCAATACAAGGCCCAAATCGATCGAGGTTATCATACCGGCGAACGGCTCTTCTGTGAAGACCCTCGATGTGCGCGAAGAGAGCTTCGAGGCCGCAAAATTGCCGCGCAGTGACGAAGCGGGCAACCCAATCCGCTATTCCGTGGTCGAGACTGCCGTCGATGGCTATATTACGAAGTACGATGAGCTCGTATTTGACGAGGCATCTAACACCTGGACCTGCAACATCACCAACACCATAAGCGACGGGACTGTCCGGGTCGAGGCGAGAAAAGTCTGGGAGGACAACAACGACGAACGCGGGCTCAGGCCTGACAGTGTCGGCGTGACACTCTATGGCAAGGCAGCAGGGGCCGAGACCGGACGAAAAGTCGCTTCGGGCATGCTGACCGCCGACGGAGACTGGACATATACCTTTACCGGTCTTAAGCGGTATGACAAGCCGGGAGTGGAGATCGAGTACAGCATTGTCGAGGACGATGTGCCGAATTATACCGGCAGCGTGGGCGATGCGGTGCCGGTCACCGATGAAGAAGGCGGGCTTACCGGATATTCTTTCACTATAACCAACACCGTCGACAGCAATATGCGGACCGCAAGGGTGATCAAAGAGTGGAATGATTCGAACAATTCCGAAAATACCAGGCCCGAAAGTGTCACCATTCACCTGACGCGGGACGGTGAGGACTATCTGACCCATGACCTGACGGAGGAGGATGGCAAGAACAGGGAGAGCGACCCCGGGTGGACATACACCTTTAATGAACTGCCCTCGGGTTATTTTGAAGAGGGTACCGGATATTGGAAAGAGTACCAATATGATGTTCTGGAAGATCCGGTTCCCGGCTACGAGACAAGGCGGGCCTGGGAAGCCTCAAATCGCACCGGGGCGGACTACGAGTTCATTTTTACCAACAGGCTTACCGATTCTTCCGGCGATGATGTTCATGTCAAAAAGATCTGGGATGATGACAATAATGCAGCCGGGGCGAGGCCTCAGAGCGTTAAGGTATCGCTCATGCAAGATGGCCATGTGGTGCGCTCACTGACTCTGCAGGCAATCCGAACGACGTGGCACTCGCGTACACCGATGAACATGACGGAGTGTATGATACAGGGACAACACCTCCCGATAAGGTTATTACCTACACCATAGTAGCCAACAAGGTAGACGGGCAGGGGAAACCGCTGAAAGGTGCTGGGTTTACTCTCTTTAAAGAGGTTCCCGGGGATGCGGAAGAGAGTGAGGGCGAAACTGCCTGGGAGCAGATCGGCGAAGAGCTGAAGGGCGAAGATACAGCTACATTCACCTTCAAAGGCGTCGACGCCGGCAGGTACAAACTGGAGGAGACAACAGTCCCCGAAGGCTATAATAAAGCGAGCCCGATCGAGTTCCGCGTGGTCGCGTACTACGACACCGACGCCCCCGATCCGGCCATCAAGGTACTGGACGTGAACCCGCCCAAAGGCGAGTTTGACGACGGCGAGCTCAACATCTTCGTCTTCAACCAAAGCGGCACCGAGCTTCCCTCAACGGGTGGCCCCGGCACGTTGATCTTCTATATAATGGGCATACTGACGCTCGCAGCAACTGCGCTGCTGCGGCTGCGGCGCGAGGCCTGAGTTCACAAAAAGTTCACGGTACCT
>CAMNGN010000111.1 GCA_946538475.1 uncultured Blautia sp. | reverse complement strand
AAACACACGGGGACGGGCCCTTTGTGTTCGCAAAATACACGAACACAAAAGGACCGTCCCCGTGTGTTTTTCCCGTTGGAACGAGGAACCGTCCCTCCGTTTCACTTCTTGGATTACCATATTTGTCAACCTATTTATGAACAAATTATGAAAACTGCATATTTACCTCACATAAATATTGCACTTTATTAAGCATTTTGCTATAATGTTTGCTAGTAAATAATGGTATCAAATATGGAGACGGGAATATGAACGTAGGAATAATCGCACATAACAGTAAAAAGGTATTGATCGAAGATTTCTGCATCGCTTATAAGAATATTCTGGCCAAGCACGAGGTATATGCTACGGGGACTACCGGTCGAAGAATAGAGGAGGCCACAAGTTTGCATGTACACAAGTTTCTGGCAGGCAGTATAGGCGGTGACAAACAGTTTATGGAGATGGTCGAACGCCAGGATCTTGATATGGTTATCCTTTTCTATAACCCTGTCATGATCGATCCGAAAGAGCCGGATATCATGAGTATTGTCAAACGGTGCGATCAGTATACCATTCCCTGCGCCACCAATATCGCCACGGCGGAGCTTCTTATTTTGGGTCTTGCCAGAGGTGATCTGGACTGGAGGCTCAATCTGAGATGAGAGTAATTGCAGGAAAGGCACGAAGCCTGCCGCTTCAGACAGTGGAGGGACAGGCAACCAGACCGACAACAGACCGTATCAAAGAGACACTCTTCAACATTCTGCAGCCACAGATCCCCGGCTGCAGGTTTCTTGACATATTTGCCGGCAGCGGCGCAATCGGTATAGAAGCACTCAGCCGAGGCGCCGATGCCGCTGTTTTTGTGGAAAAAAACAGAAAAGCCTGCGCATGCATCCGAAGAAATCTGGCATTTACAAAGCTTGATGAAAGTGGTAAACTGCTTGAGACAGACGCTGTGCAGGCTGTTTCTGTACTTCGGGGAGAAGAACCTTTCCATATTATATTTATGGATCCTCCATATGCTTCGGGAAGTGAATGGCCTGTACTTGAAAAACTGGCTGACAGTCCGATCTGCGACGATTCCACGACGGTGATCGTTGAGGCCGCTCTGAACGCAGACTTTTCCCGCGCATCCGATATCGGTTTTCAGATCAGCCGCGAGAAAGTTTACAAAACCAACAAACATGTTTTTTTGAGGAAGGTTACATAAAAATGGTTATTGCAGTCTATCCCGGAAGTTTTGATCCGGCTACCTTCGGACACCTTGATGTAATTCGCCGCGCCAGTTTTTCCTTTGACAAAGTCATTGTCGGAGTTTTGAACAATTCTGCAAAAAGTCCGTTGTTTTCTGCAGAAGAACGTGTTAATATACTAAGGGAAGAGACTGCTGACATCCCGAACGTTTACATAAAATCGTTCAGCGGGATGACAGTTAATTTTGCCAGAGAAAATCATGCCAAGGTCATTGTGCGTGGACTCCGCGCCGTCACCGATTTTGAGTATGAGCTTCAGATGGCACAGACAAACCGGGTATTGGCGCCCGATATCGATACCGTTTTCATGACGACCAGCCTTGAATACGCGTATCTGAGTTCGACGATCATGAAGGAAGTAGCCCTTTTCGGGGGAGATATCAGCCGGTTCGCCCCGCCCGCAACACTGAAGGCGGTCAGGGAAAAACTGGCTTGCAAAGCAAAATAAGGTAAGGAGAATGAAATTATGGCCAGCAGGATTGAACAGATTATTGAAGAAATCGAAGAATATGTGGAAAGCTGTAAATTTCAGCCGCTGTCCACACGTAAGATCGTAGTCGACAAAGAAGAGATTTCGGAGTATCTGAGAGAACTGCGACTGAAAACTCCGGATGAGATCAAACGTTACCAGAAGATCATCAGCAATAAAGATGCCATTCTGGACGATGCACAGAACAGAGCAGACGCGATCATCGCCGATGCACAGCAGAAGGCTCAGGAGTTGGTGACACAGCACGAGATCATGCAGCGTGCATATGCACAGGCAAACGAGACCATCAATGACGCTAACCGTCAGGCACAGGAGATCCTCGATTCCGCAACGGAAGATGCCAACAACATCAGACTCAGCGCGATCACCTATACCGATGATATGATGGCCAACATCGAGTCGGTGTTAAAAGACACTCTGGATGACGCCGGCGGAAAATACAGAGGATTTATCGATTCTCTGCAGAGCTGCCTGGATGTCGTAAACCAGAACCGCCGTGAGCTTGCTCCGCAGACCGCGCAGGCTGCCGCAATGTCCGGTTCTTATCAGGAACCCGAACCGGAACCTGAAGAAGAGGAAGATCTTCTCGACGAGTACGAAGATGAATAATACAGAGCCGGAATATGCGGCATGAACAGACAGGGCAAAACCTGTTCTGAACAGTTACAATAAAAAAGTATAAGAGACATCTTTGTAAAACAGGGATGTCTCTCTTTATGTTATAAAAAGGAGATCATCATGCAAAAACTTAAAGGTCTGGCACCGGAGAGAGTGTTCTATTGGTTCGAAGAAATCTGCAAAATACCTCATGGATCGGGCAACACACTCGCCATCAGCAATTTCCTCACGGATTTTGCCAAAAATCAGAATCTGAAATATATTCAGGACGAACTGAACAATGTCGTTATCTACAAACAGGGCTCCGAAGGATACGAAAATGTTTCCCCCGTCATACTGCAGGGACACATGGATATGGTTTGCGAGAAAACCCCCGATTCGGACCATGATTTTATGAGCGATCCGCTCGATCTGTATGTGGAGGACGGCTTTGTAAGAGCACGTAACACCACACTGGGCGGAGACGACGGTATATATGTGGCCATGGCGCTGGCTATTCTGGAGGATGAGACTCTGCAGCATCCTCCGATCGAGGCGATATTTACGGTTGACGAAGAGACCGGACTTCTCGGTGCCGAAGGCCTGGACTGCAGCGTGCTTAAAGGACACAGGATGATCAATCTCGACTCCGAGGCTGACGGCGTATTCTGGGTGGCAAGCGCAGGAGGCATATCTTCGCACAGTTCCATTCCGGTAAAGAGAACAGAAGGCGAAGGAATTAAAGCCGAGATCGTTATAGAAGGTCTCAAGGGAGGCCATTCCGGAGCAGAGATCGACAAAGGAAGAGCAAGCGCTGTTATCCTCATGGGACGCCTTCTGTACGGTCTTTCCGAAAAATCTGATTTTGGCATCATTGACCTTTACGGCGGTGAGAAAGAGAACGCGATCCCCAAGAGCTGCAAGGTCAATGTACTTATCAGTGAAGACACGGTGGACGAAGCAAGGAATTACCTTGCCGGTCTTGAAAAAGATCTCCGCAATGAATATCTGGGAACAGACGACGATATCACGATTAAAATCAATACCTTTGACAGCTGCAGTGCCGAGATCCTGCATCCCACAAGTCAGTCAAAGATCATCTTCTTCCTGCGCAACATCCCGTGGGCCATCCAGAAGATGAGCGGCTCGGTAGAGGGACTTGTCGAGACATCGAACAACCTCGGTATCATCAGACTGACGGCAGATGAATTTACCGGAGATTCGGGAGTCAGAAGCTCTGTCGGTTCCGCAAAATACGACATTGCCGCTAAGATCCGTCACCTTACGGAGTTCCTGGGCGGAGAATACACACAGGACAGCGATTATCCCGCCTGGGAATACAGAGCGGATTCTCCTCTCAGAGATCTTGCCGTGAAGGTATACACCGAACTCACGGGAGAAGAGCCTCTGGTGACAGCTGTTCATGCCGGTCTGGAATGCGGACTGTTCTACGGAAAAATAGCCGATCTCGACTGCATCTCACTCGGACCAAATATCTTTGATATTCATACGGTGGATGAGCATCTGGACATTGCTTCCACCGAAAAAACCTACAGGCTGCTGCAGAACGTGCTCCGTCAGATGAAAGAGTGACGGGAACCGGTTTGCGGCTGTTTACAGAGAAAGGGTATCAGCGCCCATGGAAATACAGTTATGGCGAGCAATGCTGCTGCCTTATGAGCTTGCGGTTAAGGAGCTGACGATCAAGTTTCAGCATATGATCAAAGAATACAAACGGCAGAACGCCCACTCCCCGATTGAACAGGTAAGCGGACGTGTAAAAAGCGTGTCCAGTATCCTTGAAAAGCTGCAGAGGAAGAATATTCCGATCGAAAAGATGGAAGAGGAGATCGAGGATATCGCCGGCATTCGTATCATCTGCCAGTTTGAAGAAGATATCGATATCGTTGCGGGACTGGTCAAGCAGCGCAGCGATATGCAGATAAAAAGTGAAAAAGACTATCTTACTCACATGAAAGAGAGCGGTTACCGCAGCTACCATTTGATCATTTATTACACCGTGGAGACATCTGAAGGGCCAAAAAAACTGCAGGCAGAGCTGCAGATCAGAACGATGGCCATGGACTTCTGGGCTACGATAGAGCATTCGCTGCAATATAAATATAAAGGCGATATGCCGCCGCATGTGGCGGAAAGACTGACAAGAGCCGCCGATGCGATCAACGCGCTCGATCACGAAATGTCCTCGGTGAGAGGAGAGATCATCGACGCGCAGAACTCCTCACGGCTGCAGTCCAACATCGTCAGAGATATTCTTATGTGCATAGAGAACCTTTACAAGGTTACCAGCACCCGGGAAGTGCGGAAAATTCAGGACGAATTCCTCCGCGTGTTTGCGGCTAACGACCTTGCGAGACTGGAAAGATTTCACAGAGAGCTGGACATCATTGCGGAAGGCTACCGCATCCAGGCTTTGAAGTAATGGAAAAGAATAATGAATTTCTCCCCGCAAACAGGGAGGAAATGATAAACAGAGGATGGGACAGGCCCGATTTTGTCTATGTCACGGGAGACGCGTATGTCGACCATTCTTCTTTCGGGCCGGCTGTGATAAGCAGAGTCCTGGAGCGGTTCGGTTACCGGGTCTGCATGCTTCCGCAGCCTGACCATAAGAATGATGACAGCATCACCGAATTCGGGGAACCGAGGCTCGGCTTTCTTGTTTCTTCGGGAAACATGGATTCGATGGTCAATCATTACACCGTCGCGAAAAAGCGCAGACATGAAGATGCCTATTCCCCCGGAGGAAAGGCCGGACTGCGTCCCGACAGAGCAGTGATCGTGTACTGCAATCTCATCCGAAGAAAATATAAAAACACGCCCATCATCATCGGAGGGATCGAGGCGAGCCTCCGAAGGCTTGCGCATTACGACTACTGGTCCGATTCGATCCGCCGCAGCATTCTTGTGGACAGCGGGGCGGACCTCATTTCGTATGGAATGGGAGAGCATTCGATCGTCGAGATCGCGGATGCGCTGCGCAGCGGCCTGTCCATCTCGGATATCACGTTTATCCGGGGTACGGTGTACAGGACAAAGGAGCTGCCGGCTGAAGAAAAGCTTGTCGTTCTCCCCGATTTCGAGGGAGTCTCCTCATCGAAAAAGACGTATGCGGAGAGCTTTCTCATACAATACAAAAATACCGATCCCTTTACCGCGGCCGTGCTTGCGGAGAACTACGGGAGCAGAGGATATGTGATCCAGAATCCTCCCGCGCTTCCCCTCTCACGGCAGGAGATGGACGATGTCTACGATCTGCCGTTTACCGGCAGGTGGCATCCCATGTACGATAAAGATGGGGGAATTCCCGCTCTCAGCGAGATCAAATTCAGCATCACGAGCAACCGCGGGTGTTTCGGCGGCTGCAGCTTCTGTGCGCTTACCTTTCATCAGGGAAGAATCGTACAGACAAGGAGCCATGAATCGATCCTTCGCGAAGCGGAGAGGATGACGAAGGATCCCGATTTTAAAGGGTACATTCACGACATCGGCGGACCTACCGCGGATTTTCGGCACCCTTCGTGTGAAAAGCAGCTGAAAAAAGGTGTATGTAAGGACAGACAGTGCCTGTTCCCAAAGCCCTGCCCAAATCTTAAGGCGGATCACACAGATTATGTGAGTCTGCTTCGAAAAGTCCGAAAAGTGCCGGGCGTCAAAAAAGTGTTTGTGCGGTCCGGCGTAAGGTTCGACTACGTACTTGCGGACAAAGATCAGACTTTCCTCAAGGAACTGGCAAAATACCATGTCAGCGGCCAGCTTCGCGTGGCGCCGGAGCATGTGTCGGACAATGTGCTGCGGCTGATGGGAAAGCCATCCCGCGATGTGTATCTGGAGTTTGTGCGCCGCTTTGAAAAAATAAGCAAGGAGATCGGCAAAAAGCAGTATGCCGTTCCCTACTTTATGTCTTCGCACCCGGGCTGTACGATTTCCGACGCTGTGCTCCTTGCCGAGTACATCCGTGATCTGGGGTATATGCCCGAGCAGGTACAGGACTTTTATCCGAC
>CAMNGN010000110.1 GCA_946538475.1 uncultured Blautia sp. | reverse complement strand
AAACTGCATCAGAGTTCATGAGCAGACGGTCATAAGCGATAACCGGGATCTCATACTCAGCTGCCATGTCAAGAGCCTCGCCGAGGGAGTCGCCTTCGATAGCGGAGATAACGAGAACCTGGCAGCCATTTCCGATCATGGTCTTGATCTGATTCAGCTGTGTAGCCGGATCGTTGGAAGCGAACTGAAGCTCAACTTCGTATCCTGCGTCTGTCAGCTCTTTCTCCATGTTAGCGCCGTCCTGGTTCCATCTCTGAAGATCCTTTGTCGGCATGGAAACACCAACTTTTTCGCCTTCAGCGTGAACTGTTGTTCCGAGCATTGCTACTGCCATAATTGTTGTTGCAAGTAAAACTTTCTTGTTCATGGTCTACCTCCCATTTCAACATTTAAAAAGTACGTTTTTTCGGGGCTTTTCCCCGTTTCCGAGATAAATATTATCACAGAGAAAAAGCAAAAAAAATAGAAAAAAACGGCTTTAATCTTCATGATTTTGCTCCGAGCACAGCATAATAGCACAAAAACAGGACATATTTGCTGTCGTTTTAGTAAAAACAGCAAATATGTCCTGTTGACAATTTTATTGTGCTGTCAGGGTTTTAAGGCTGTGCATAGCGACAGAGTCTTTTCTCAGCCTTTCTCACCGGTTTCCCTCACATTCAGGTACACATCCTCCAATGAATGGTACCCTCCATCCACAATGACCTTCTTCATATTGTTCTTTTTTACTGCTATAGGCTCCAGAAGCAGGCAGTTCACCTCGCCCGAACCGTCGTCAATGGTTCCGCTGAGCTCGGATTCCTCGGGCATTTCTCCTTTTGCCATCGCGACAGCATACTCGGCGGCCACCTTCGCAAGGCTCTCAACCGGCTTAAAGGCCGTCATCGTCTGTGTACCCTCCACGATTCGCTGGCACGCCGCAAGATCGCCGTCCTGTCCGACCACAGCCACCTCGCCCGCCAGACGTTCCTCCGCAAGGACCCTGATGACCGCGCTGGCGATGTCATCGTTGCCGCACATGATACCTTTGACATCGGGATGCTCGGACAGCGCCTCTCTGACATAATCCGCGCCGAGCTCAGAAGTCCATCCGGCACAGTTGGCTTCGTACACTATATTCAGGCCGCTTCCTTCGATCTCCTCGTCGAACCCTTCCCGCACCAGAGTCACATTGTTGTCCTCGGCAGCACCCTGAATGAGGAAGATGTCTCCACCGTCCGGGATGGCTTCCTTTAAAGCTTTCGCCATCAGCGTGCCTACCGCCTTGTTGTCAAAGGACAGATACAGATCGGTCCCCGAATTCAGGATAAGGCGGTCGTACGAGATCGTTTTGATCTTTTTGTCACGGGCTTCCTTCATCACCTCAGTCAGCTTTTCGCAGTCTGCTGCCACAACGACAAGCACATCCACCTTCTTCTGGATCAGATAACGGATCTGTGAAATCTGTTCCTCCACGTCTCCGTTGGCGTTCTGAACGTTCACCTCCGCACCGAGTTCTCTCGCCGTAGACGTAAACACATCGCGGTCGCGAATCCATCTTTCGATGACAAAGGAGTCAAAGCTGAGACCAATGCTCACCTTATCGGATGACTCCTTCTCTATCTCCTTATCGCTGCCTCCCGGATCGGAAACCGGCTCTCCGCAGCCCCCAAAGAGGAGGCACAGGATGAGAAACAGCGGCAGCAGAAATATCTTTCTCTTATGCTCTTTCACGGAATTCACTGGGCGTCACTCCTTCATACTTTTTAAAGATCCGGCTGAAATAGTTGGGGTCACTGTATCCGCACATGATACCGATCTCCTTGATGCTGTAACCGGGGTTGCGGAGGAGCCTGCGCGCCTCCTGGATGCGTATCCCCGTGAGATATTCGATGAACGTCCGTCCATCCTCCTGCTTGAAAAGTTTGCTGAAATAGTACGGGCTTATGTCCACATGCCTCGAAACATCGTCGAGTGAGATATCCTTCTGATAGTTCTCCTGTATATATGACTTTGCCTTGCTGATCACCGTCTCAGATTCCTTCTCCTTGACCGTGATCATCCCGCGGCAGACCTCCTGCGTCTTTCTGATAAACCAATACCTGAGTTCCTCATACCCGAGGCATTCCTGCAACTCACGGATATAGTTCTCGCGATAGCGGAACCCGTATCTGGCCCCACCTTTACGAAATGCATGATACTCCACCCGCATCACCATCTCGAGCACCTTGATCTCGATGTCCTCACGAAAATCGGCATAGTTTCGGATCATCCAGTCAAAAAACTGCTCGGCTACCGTTACCGCCTCGGTCTCGTCGGCTTCCAGAACCTTCTGGATATACCTGTCTTCCAGATCCCTCGGATACTCTCCATCGTACTCCTGCACGATGGGAATATCGTTAAAATGCACCACGTGACTTTTCCCTTCACGGAGTGCCTGGAGCGCCTCGGCGTAGGATTCCTTGACACTGTCAAGAGGCTTGACCTTTCCGATGCCTGCGCGGAACCTTGCATCGATCCTCTGCTCCAGCTTGTGGACCATGTTGCGGGCGTTCTGCAGAATGTCGATCCTCTCCTCGTATGTCGCGGAAGGTTCTTTATAGGGAACGAGCAGCACGATGCGGTTGCCCATAACAGGCCCTACGATGCACTCAAAAAAGCCTCTGGCGGTCTCGCGGAACTCCGAATAAAACTTGCTCGCCCGCACGCTGGCCCCGATCACGTTGGTCAGCACACCGTTCTCGTTGCTGTCCCCAAACTCCGTCACCACGATGAATGCATAATCCGAGTCGATGCCCAGAAGCTCACGGTAGCTGTCATCGTAGGTGCTGAAATCATCCTGCAGAAGCACGTTATAAATGTAGCCCGATTCGATCATCGGCACCACGGTCTCCAGCTTCTCGCGGATCTTGAGGTCGTCGCTTCGTTTTCTTCTGCTCTCATCCACCTGGTTGATCGCCTTGTCCAGGGCACCGAGGACCGACTTGCGGCTGACCGGCTTGGTCAGGAACTCCAGCACGCCCAGGCTGATGCACTCCTGCGCATAGTGAAACTGGTCGTAGGCAGTGATCACGATAAAGAGCGTGCTCTGATTGAATTTGCGGATCTCATGCATGGCCTGCACGCCCGAAAGGCCAGGCATCTGGATATCCATGAAGATGATATCGGGGCGAAAGCTCTCTGCCAGTTCCACCACAGCCCGCCCGGTCTTGGCGCACTCCAGCTCGACTTCGCGGCCGTAATTATTCTCGATCATTTTGCGGAGGGATTCCAGCATGATCCCTTCGTCGTCGGCAAGTACAATTCGATACAATATTCTTCCTCCACTTATCTGCGGTCCCTGTCAGGACCTCGGTTTCTTTTTTCTTCTCCTTCGTTTATCTGTGGTCCGGGATTCTGATCAGGACCTCGGTTCCCTTATCTTCCCCGTCACTTATGATTTCCAGCAGATCTTTTCTGTCAAAATATAATTCCAGCCTGCTGATCACGTTGTACAGTCCGATGCCGGTCGAATCTCCCTCGGAGACATCCTCCCGTTTTTTGGGCGACCGGCCTTCCATAATGCGGTCGATGGTCTCCTGCGATATACCCTTTCCGTTATCCTTAACGCTGATCAGTATACAGCCGCCCTGTTCCTTCTCCCGCGTGACCGAAAGCCTTATTTCTCCCTCCCGGTCGATGTTGCGGATTCCATGGTTCACTGCGTTTTCCACCACAGGCTGAAGGATCATGCTGGGCACCCTCGTCTCCATAACAGATTCATCGATCTCTTTATAAAAATGAATGTCTCCCGCAAATCGTACATTGAGGATGTAAATATAATTCTCGACCGCTTCTATCTCCTCACACAATGTGGCATCCTCGCTGCCTTTTTTTACATTGTAGCGGAAGAAGTCGGCCATCTTCTCCACAAAAATGCTCGTCTGCTCCGCATCTTCCAGCATGGCCAGCTGCGCGCCGGCGTTCAGCGAATTGAACAGGAAATGCGGATTGATCTGCGACTGCAGGTACTTGAGCTGTGCCTCCTTGAGGTGTGCCTCCATCAGCAGCTCCTTCTCCTTCATCCGCTGCTCCTTCTCCATATTCTCGCGGGTCAGGTTCATGTATTCCTCGAGGCTCGATACCATGGTGTTGAAGGCCCTGGTCATCACTCCTACCTCGTCCAGCGAATCGTTCTGCGGCATTTTGATGTTGAAATCGCCTTCGCCGACGTACTTGGCAGTGACAGCCAGATTGGAGAGCGGCGAGACAACTCCGCGGACCATGAAGAAGAGCATCAGGATACTGACACCCATCATAATGACAAGCAGTACCATACTGATCACCGCGAGAGAACGTATCTCGCTCTGTACCGCAAGAAAGCTCTGCGAGTTGTCGCTGAACTGCTGATCGTTTAGCTCGTAGATATAACTGTTGAGATACTCATACAGCTTTTGCGCGTTTTCAAACGATTCCCGATATTTCTCGACGTTTCGTCCCCGTTTATGCGTGATCGCGGCTTCGGTCTCTGTAAGGTACGATTCAGCTGTGATTCGGATATTTCGCTCGAGAAGCATGACCGGATTCTCCATCACCCGGCTGTTAAGCCTATCGAGCAAAGACCTGAATTCCTCCTCGCTTTTGTAGTACTTTTCCAGAGAATCAGATGTCTTGACGAGCAGATAGTTGTACGTGCCGTTCTGTACTTCGTCGAGCGCCGCGGCAAGCTCTCCCAGTCCGACGTTACTCTCGTAGACCTGTCCGATTCCGGCTGCCATTCGATTCACCTGCACGAACATGACCACATTAGCTGTGAACATGATGACGGTCATCAGGATAACTTCGATGAGAACCTTGGCCGTGAGGGAAAGGTCCTGCCACCTTATTTTTCTTTTTCTCTCTTTTTCAAGCTGTGCCATTGCTCCCCTGCCTGTTATTTGTGATAAGAAGATCAACGGTATAATAAGCATTTGTGCGGCCGATCTCCGTGAACTCTGTCAGCGCCTCGATGCTGTACTCCGCAATCTGGTCCGCATTCATCGATATCGTGACAGGAATAAGGCCTTTATCGACCGCATCCATGATCACATCAGAGGCATAATAGCCGATAATGCTGACTTCGCCGACCATGTTATAATCGACCATCGCCTGATACGCGCATTCTGTCGTGACCTCATCAAGGCAGACCAGGATCTCGGGTGGACCGTCGGTCGACTGAAAAATGTTGCGGACAGCCTCTTCCACATCGAACTGACTTTTGCTGATCAGGTTCTGTTCCTTTACGCTGATGCCGCTGCCTTCTCCTACCTTTTCCTGTATCGCATTGTAAATTCGGGCGTACATCTGGTTCTTTTCCAGTTCTTTTTCACGGTTGGAAAGGATAAGGACATCCTTTGTGTTTTCGTTCACCAGTTCAGCTACACTGGCACCGTAAGCCTGCCCCATCTGATAATCATTCACGCCCACAAAAGAAAGCCTGGCGCTCTTGTTAGGGTCGTTCATTATAGTCACCACAGGGATGCCTTTTTCGGCGGCCTCATCTATCTTTTCAGCCAGACCCGCCTCGCCGTTATATTCCAGAATGATGCCATCTGCTCCGGCTGCAATACACATATCCACATAATCGTTCTTGTCATACTCCCTGTTCCAGTCTGCCTTTCGGAGTGTCAGGAGCGCATTCTCCGCTGCGGCATCCTCTTTCGCTTTCTCGTACACATCCTCCCAAAGAGCGGTGTTGCTGCTGCCCACGATCATCTCATAATGGTAGGAATACTCCCGGTTCAGTTCGGCATCCTCAGAGGAATCCTGTCCGTATACTTTTCCGAAATAAAAAAATACGACTACCAGAAATCCGCCGAAGATCAGCACGGATATGCTCATCAGAACTAGTTCGATGCGCAGAGGTTTTTTTTGAGGCATACTTGCTCCTCCTTGCGTTACAACATCCCAATAAGTGCAATATTTACACTATTACTATCAGGCGCTCAAGCACGCCGAATGTTCGGTTTTGCCGCAAAAGCGCCCAATAAATACGATTATTCTTTCTTATTCTATGATAACGGGTCGTCAAAACAAAGTCAATCGCCCGCATGCAGGGATTCGCCGGAGGCTAACACTCGATACTACGGCCAGATCAAAGAAGCCCGACCTGCGGAGTTTCCACAGGTCGGGCGACAATGATCACATATTATATTATTCAGAATCCGTTTACTCTGCAGGTTTCTCGGTAGGTGTAGGAGTAGCTTCCTCAGTCTTTTCGGCTGCAGTGTCTTCAGCCGCAGGCTCTTCTGCCGCATCTGCTGCAGTGTCTTCTGTTGCATCCGCCTCAGTATCTTCAGCCGCGGGCTCTTCTGCTGTATCCGCCGCAGTATCTTCAGCTGCAGGCTTCTCTTCGGTTGTTTCCTCAGC
>CAMNGN010000109.1 GCA_946538475.1 uncultured Blautia sp. | reverse complement strand
GCAAAGCTCTCGCTGTCGCACCTGCCATACCACGGCTCGATGCAGATAAACGGAGCATGTTTCTTCGGCGGCGACCAGATGCCGACCAGCGGCGAATCGAACTCCACGGTGAGATATGCATTTTTCTCCCCGTCCACAAGCGAAACCCTCTGCACCTGCCCGTTCTCGAGCACTTTGGCATCATTATCAAAAAGTGTATCAGTAATAGGAAGATACCCTTCCTCCGTCTCTATCGTCTCACACCTGTCAGTCACGGTGCCGCCCTGCCCGAAGATGCGATTGGTCAACTTCGTCACTGCCGTGCCATCCTTCTTCTCAAAAAGGAGGCTGCAGTCCGTCTGCTTCTCTCCTTCCTTCACCGGACAGTAAAAAGCGGGATGCGCGCCGATGGCATAGTACATCGTACTGTCCCCATAATTGGTCACTTTCCACATGACCTTCACGCCGTCATCCAGCAGCTGATAACCGATGCCCAGACAGAAACCGAAAGGATATATTTTCCTGCTCTCCTCATCGTCCGAAAGTCCAAACCAGATCGTATCCTCCGTCCGGCTTACAACTTCAAAATCCCTGTCCCTGGCAAATCCATGCTGGCCTATTCGATATTCCTTCCCTTCATGACGGTAAACGCCGTCCTTTACTCCTCCGACAAAAGGAAACAACACAGGTGACGAACGGTTCCAAAACGCGGGATCTCCGCACCACAGGTACTCCGTGCCGTTTTTCTTCAGCGATTTCAGTTCCGCGCCGTGATAATTAATGCCGATTTCCATATTTTGATTTTTCAGTATAATATCTGCCATCCCCGCTCCTCCTTCTCAAACTGACATTTATCATTTCTATTATAGCATCACAAAGATAAGGGTCAATGGGGGCGTTTCTCCTTAAAGAGAACTATCCCTCGTGTTCGCCTGCACTCCTTTTTGTATCACATTCAAATAGTTGTAAGGAATCTCGATCCCATTATCATGCAGCGCCTGATTCACCCGCATGTTAATATCAGAGATCAGCACCTCCGAAGGTGTATACGGCATATAATAAACGGTTGTCGTCAACATAAGGCTGCTTTCCTGATAGGCCATAAAATAAACCGGCGCATAATCCGAGCGCCCATCCATTTTTTTGCCCGGTATGCTGTAACCGGAATCAATGATGGCTTCCCTGATCACCCGCATGGCTTTCTTCACATCGCTGTTATATGCGATATAAAAACGGAACATAGCACTCCTGTATTCTTCCAGGTAGCTGTAATTTCTGACGCTCATTTCGTTCAGTTCACTGTTGGGAATCACGAGCACCTGCGTATCCTGAAGGTCAAGAACCACATGCCTCATATTGATGTCTCTCACTATTCCGGCGGTTCCGTTTTCAAGCTCGATGCGGTTTCCGATTTCAAACGGCTTATATATACTGATCATCAGCCCCGCCAGCATGTCCTTGATAATGTCCTGCGCCGCAAAGATCAGCACACCACTCGCAAACGCGGTTCCGCCCAGCATCGTCTTCCAGATGGTCTCGAATCCACCGTACGAGGAAAGAGCGATAAAGAGGCCTGCGACGCAGATCACAGTTGTAAGTATCTTCTCAAAAAATCGAAGATACAGCAGTTTGCGAACCTCATAGATCTTCCGGAATAAAAACCGGTTTACCAAAACCAGGATCCATGTGCCTATCAGCGTCAATATGAACACAATGATTTTCAGTGTATTTCCGGAAACTTCCATGATTCTCACCTCATCTTCCGACGTACAATGCAATCTGGTCATGTCATGATATATCTCATTGCATTTAGACTTAACAAGATTATACATGATGGAAAGTTGGAAGTAAAGACAAGGGCCGGCTAATGAGTAAATGGGGATGAGTAAACGGGGACATATCTCTTTGCTCGCAAAAATAACAGGCAAAGAGATACGTCCCCGTTTACTCAAAGAGATGCGTCCCCACACATTTCGTTACTGTGCCATAAACTCCGCCAGC
Organism: uncultured Blautia sp.; assembly: GCA_946538475.1. Lineage (GTDB taxonomy): Bacteria > Bacillota > Clostridia > Lachnospirales > Lachnospiraceae > Blautia_A. Next base: position 4,438 of record CAMNGN010000109.1, on the reverse strand, counting down.
TCTTTCTCGATCACCGGAGTCCACCACTCTACATACCCAAGCCTGTACGGATGCACCTCATCGTGCATATAAAGATCATACTGCTCGGTTCCGTACACTGCTGTCATTTCCTCGTTATTGAACATATCAACCACGCCGATGTCCCATTTTTCCTGAATATCCAGGAGCAGCTGCACCATTTCCGGATAGTTTTCCTTCTCACAATAGGTTCCTGTGTAGAAGGCAACCGGGCAATCGAAAGTGTCTCTCGCGTACGCGATAATCGTCTCGATCGCACCTGCGATGGTTGTATCGTCAAAGGAATCTGCTTCGAAGCCTTCCGCAATCTCGCCGAACGGCTTGTTTGTTGTTGCATCGTTTGTCGACAGCTGTACCACGATCAGGTCCGGGGTCTTATCCTTGGGGATAAGCTTCAGACGGCCGACATACGAATCTTCTGACTGATTAACCAGTGTTGTCGCGCTGATCGCGTATTTCTCGCAGACGGTAGCCGGATGATTGTCCTGAATCGCATCTACCATGGAATAATGGCCGCCGGCCTGTGCACCGTAAGTGACTGACGAACCGACCCAGATAATGTTAAGCCCCGACAGCGGATCAGCAGGATCTGCTTCCTCCGCTTCGGGTACCGTATAGTCATATCCGACCGGAACGGCAGCACCGGCAGGTGCAAGCGTGATTTCTCCCACTGCAGGGAAGGCCATTCCCTTGAGGTTGGGTGCCTTTGCTCCGAAACTCGCGATAACCTTGATTTCATCTCCGGCACTCAGTTCCACGTCTGTATCCACGAGGAAACGCCCGTCATCCATGATCGTACCTGTGTTGTATTCCTCGCCATCTTCATTGTAGACAGCCGGAGAATCCGCCGAAACCTGACAATCGATCGGGACCGAAAAAATATCTCCGCCCGCAATGCTGAACGAGAACGGCTGAGAAGTAAACTGGGCCATCATTTTAGATACCGTAATATAAACATCAAAAGTACCGGAAACATCCTCGGGCACAGTATAAACGATCTCGCCGTCTTTCGCGACATTTATGATCATACCATGCTCCTCATCGTAAACAGTCGCAGCCTTTTCATTCTCGAAAGAAACTCCTTCTCCTTCCGTAAACACCGCGTCCGCTGCCTCGATCACAACCGCATCCGGCACAGCCTTGTCAGGCTCCTCAGCCCAAACAGCGCTTCCGCCGAGCAGGCAGGTAGTAAAAAGTCCTCCGAGAATCAAAGATGTAAAAGCTTTTTTCATCATAAAACATCCCTCCCGTTTTTTTATCATCATTATATAGCAAAATGAAAGAGAATAGACAGGTTCATCGCCAGATGTAGGAAATAATACGTAGATGGTGTACCTAAATAAACTATTGCGTCCGCTCACCCTTACGTATAAAATAAAATCAAGCACACTTTAATATGCATTATTGCACCGGCCATGCAAGGAGAAAGCGTATGGCAAGCAACAACAGACTAGACAAAGCCTGCCGCAAACTTATCACAAGCCGGGCATACCTTATCAGGAGGATCATACATTGAAAAAAATTAAATCGATCGCAGCCAATGAGCGAATACAAACATATGTATGCTTTGCGTTTCTTTTGTTTATGATGGTTTTTAACCTGATGCATTCAGCTTTGTGGGCAGACGAGTGGGTTGAGTATTATTACTCTCAAAAGTCCATCCGAACGGGAGACATTTTTAGAGCAATTGTCTCTACATTTCAGCCGCCATTATACAATTTGGTGATGCATTTCTGGCTGAAAATCAGTCAAAGCCTCCTGTGGTTTCGGCTCTTTAATGTGGTAATCGGATTTATCGCCGGGATATTTATCTATAAAACGATCCGGATATTATATACCAAAAGAGCTGCGATCATCTCGGTCTTCATATTAGCCACGTGTTATCAGTGGGTTTACTGTATACAGGAATGCTCCGAATATTCCTTGATGCTTGCATGCCTGTGTGCGTCAATCTATTTTTACGTATCATGCAGCGTAAAATTCGATTATTTCCCGTTTTTCGGATTCATTCTGTTCTCAGTTCTGGCGATATACAGCCAGTATGGTTCTGTTTTTGTGACTATTCCGTTGTTGGCATTATTCTTTTTTAAAACTGTTTTTGATAAGCAGGCACAACCACGCAGAAAGCTCTTCGTGCTGGGATCATATGTCATTTCGTTAGTCATATTTGCCTTGCCTTTGTACTTATTATTTCTGAAAAAGCAAATGGAGAATAACGCCATCACAGGTAATACTGTTGATTTCAGCTCAGACGTTATAAAAGATTTTCCATTTGTTTTCGGTCAGATAACAGGCTATTTATTTAATGCAAATAACGGCGAAATATGGCCGGCAGTGTTTTCTGTAATAAGTATTATTATTTTGGCTCTGTGCCTTTTTATCGTAGCGGACCGTAAAGTTGAATGGCAAAGAAAGAGCATCATTATTGCTCTGTTATCCGGCTATACTCTGCATTTTTTCCTGGTACAGATGCACATTTACGCCATGGTGCATCCGGGAGAGAGCGCAGGTTTCTTTGCGCGGTACAGCTACTTTTATATACCATTATGCGCAGTGGCCTTTCCCATTATAATAGCCGAAAGCAGAAGAAAAACCACCGCGCTGACGTCATGGAAACAATATGCCGCTGCAGTTCTGGCCGCATGGGTTTTGATCGTTTCTTTTGTCGGGATTATGAAGAACTGGCATAAATCGTATGACAATGTATTCATCAAAACCTGGGCAGAAAATGAAGGCTGGAAAGAACCGACATATTTATTCGGTGTTAAATATGGTTTTTACTACTATGTAGAGCGGCTGGAGAATTATGAAGAATCCTTCCTGGACAACGTGTCCGAAAGCGTAGATGAAGATAATCTTCCCGACCGGTTTTGGGCATGGCGGATCAATTGGGGAGGCTCCGGATGGAAGACAACCATAGACAAAGCCCGCTCCCTGGGATATGAAGTTAAGATGTATGGCGATCACGGTTACCAGGGGCAGCTGGCATATTGCGAACTTAAAGAATAAAGCAGAAAACACTCGGTAGTTTCTCTGAAAATAAATGGGGACGTATCTTTCTGACTCATTTTTGCGGGCAAAAATGAGTCAGAAAGATACGTCCCCATTTACTCATGTCACGTATGTTCGTCCCCTGACTCATTCCCCCACGATCGAATGCGTAATATTCTCAGCGGGTTTATTCCACAGGAACGAAACGATATAACCAACAATATAAAGCGGTATGAAAGTCGACAGAATCCCAAAAGGAACCGCCTGTATCGGCCCATGGTTCATGACACAGATATTAAACCATGTCAGGATAATACTGTTGACAAGCACGTAAACGAAATTAACAACAACATTCAAAAGCAGGCCAAACGGCAGCGATCCGGGCTTTGCGCCAAACAGTCTTGCAAAACCGATCCCCCACGGAACGCAAGGGATGAACAGACCGACGATCAGAGAAATCAAATATGCCAGCCCAAAATTGATCAAAAGCAGTTTGATATTCACCGTCCCCGTTGCCAGAAGCTGAGCTGCCAGCGAGATAGAAAGAGCGATCGGAATATTCATGATAAGAGCATTAACAAACCGATATTTGAAACTTGGTCTTCTGTTCATTTGCATGCCTCCTTATAGAAGAATTTTTTATATTGTATCCACAATTATACATAAAAAGCAAGTAAATAGCAAGCATGCAGGAGTTATTCGTCGCAATTTTATTGTATTTCACGACATTTTACGGATATTTCACATTCGGTATGAAGAGTCTGAGAGAATAACAAGTTCATAATTAGTTCGCATTTCATTCAGGGTGTCAGGTACCATGAACAAAATATGAACAAACGAAAACAGGTTCCCCGCCTCATCCGGCAGCATGCCGTGGGATGAGGCGGGGAACCTGTCCCCATATCTCACTTCATTGTTTCAGTGGTCTCTGACCGTCCCTCGTTCCACTCTTATGGCGCAATATACAGCCTGTCTTCATGCAGCGGCGCGCCATCGGGAGCCGAAGCCTCATTTACGCGGAAGGATACCTGGATATCGGAGATGGTCTCAATTCCTGCGACATCCATGTCGTATCCGGTCCAGATAATCGTTTCATTGGAAGTTTGCCCACCCGCTACGGTTGCTGACCAGGAAGCAGGAACCACTATGCCGCTTATCGCTGCGTCGGTAATAGAGAACAGCAGGTCTCTGTCTGTTCTGTTCTCGATTTGAAGCATGACATAAACACCCGAAGCCGGATCATCGGACAATACATCCGTGACTGCAACATAGCAGTTGGGATTGTCATACATCAGCTGAACTGAAGAAGTGTCTTCAGCCGGGGCATCAGGCTGCTCAGGCTCCGCCGCAGGATCTTGTGGTTGATCGGGTGCCGCTGCAGGATCTCCCGGTTGTTCAGCCGCCGCTGCAGGATCTCCCGGTTGTTCAG
>CAMNGN010000108.1 GCA_946538475.1 uncultured Blautia sp. | reverse complement strand
TACGATAGACCTTTCCCAGTTCCTCTCTCCCCTCCCAAGCCGTCCCGGTCATACCGGCCAGATGCGGAAAGCGCCTGTAATACTGTTGGTATGAAATCGAAGCCGCCGTTCTGCTCTCCTGGAGAATATCCAAACGCTCTTTTACCTCCAGCGCCTGCCAGAGGCCGTTGCAGTACCGCCTGCCTTCCATGACACGCCCGGTATGAGGGTCAACGATCTGGAGGCTGCCGTCCTTGACAATATAATCCGCATCTCGATGCAGCGTTCCGTGCGCCTGGAGGGCCTGATAGATCAGGTGGTACAGAGTCTGATTCTGTGTAAGATCCGGAATCCGGAAAAACTGCTCGGCATGCTTCTGCCCCAGTGAGGTGAGGACCGCTGTTTTCTCTCGCTTCAGTACGACATAATCGACCGATTCATCCAGCTCCGCATAGTCATCCTCACGGTCCAGCTGCTGGATTTCAGCCGATTTCAGCCAGCTGACAAATCGATCCACGGCCAACAGGTTCTGATTCGGTCGAGCTCCGGAAGCAGACAGGATCATCGGTGTCACGGCCTCATCCAGCAGGATGCTGTCCACCTCATCCACAAGCATGAAGTAGGGTTCTTTCTGGAGCTGCTGTCCGGCATCGATCAGCAGCTGATCCCGCAGATAGTCAAAACCGAACTCGCTGTTGGCCCCGTACAGGATATCCCGGCGATAGGCCTCCTGCTTCTCGCTATGACTCATTCCGGCGGCAGTCACCCCAACGGAGAAGCCCAGCCGCTCATATACCGGGCGCATCCACTCGCAGTCGCGCCTCGCAAGATAGGGATTCGCGGTCGAGATCCATGCCGGCCCCGAGCAGGCATAAAGCATGGCAGGAAAGATTGCGGTCACGGTTTTCCCCTGACCCGTCTGCATCTGAGCGGTATATCCGTCAGCCATTGCCAGTGCGCCGTACAGCTGTTCGTCAAATGGTTCAAAGCCCAGTGTGCGATGAATCGCAACCGCCGTGAGCGCAAACAACCTTTCCCTGATCTCTTTCGGCAGAAAGCCCCGGAGTAACTGCGCCTGCCTGCATAACTCATTATCCGCCAACGCAGCGTACTCCTGCTGCATTCGGCGGATTCCCTTTACGATATGACGGTCCTTCAGTGGAATCATTCTTTAGTCATCCTCGCCTGCATTCCTCTGATGTATCATACGCCTGCGTACCCGTCAGAAGTACTTTAAACCGTGTTTGAGCGCAGTCAAACAGACGATTCTGTCGTAGTCTGACTGCGCTCAAACCGGATCATTGGAACAGAGAAATGTCTACCTTACTCGACGGTGAACACAACGCTGGACGCAAGCGGGCTTACAGTACCGTCTGCCGCTCTGGCGCGTACATCCAGGCGATACGTACCGGCCTTCTCCGCCGTATAGTCAAAGTGCCAGTAAACCCAGAGACGGGAGGTTGTATTCGCTGTTTCATAGCTTGTCCAGGTCTCTCCGCCGTCCAGGGAGAATTCTACCGCCGTGATCTCTGTATTGAAATCGTCGGCATAGCCTTCAAAGCCGATTTGGTCGCCGACCTTGAAGCTGTCATTGAAGCGGTTCAGGATGCTCACCTGGTAGGTGTTCTCAGGCTGTATGACTTCCGGCTCTTCTTCCGACTTGCTGAGCTCGATCTCTGTAACCTGTCTCGTAAAGTACTTTGCCACCGTATCGGGCATCCAGACCTGGAGATAGCCTCCGTTCTCGGCATCGAGTTCTGTATCTGCAATCTTATACACCAGAAGAGCCTCTTTATCGAGAACATACTGCAGCGGAAGTGCCAGGCCATAACCGTCTGCGCTCTTGAATGTGATGGTATTGGTGCCTTCCTCCAGATCCGCCATTTCCAGCACACTGGACACCGGGACACCGGTCACCTGTGCTGTGGCCAGCGCCATTCCGCCGGCGCAGCTGCACTTCAGGGGCTCCTGCTTGGCATCTCTGGCCTTCACCTGATCGAGACTCAGGGAATATGCCTTTTTGATCGTGCCTTTGACATTGACGTAATAATCTTCTTTCGATACTTCGTCCATGGCAAAGCCCGGTTTTGCACAGGCCGCAGTGGCGACCGTGCCGAAGAGGCTGAAGACTTCATCAGCGGGTGTCAGTTTATCCTGATGAAAATGGAATTCACCCTGAACGTTCTGTACTGTGTCAAAGCTCTCCTCTTCTCTTGATTCGAGAGCTGCAACCGCTGCCGGAGCTTCTGCTGCAAGTGCTGTTGCCGGCTGGGCAACAACAGCTGTCATGCTCAATGCGCCTGCCAGCGCCTTTTTGATGTTCTTTTTCATTCTTCTCTCCTTTTCAGCCACAAGGCTGCTTCGCTTCTTATCTTATACCTGCTTATGTCTGCGCAGATTGTAATTCTGCCCGGTATTGCTCGATCTGCATAAGCAGATCCTTCTGCCCTGCGATAGTAATGCCGTCGGGTTTGATACATGCTGCTTCCGGAACACAGAAGAAGCACAGGTAAAGGCCGACCGTCATCAGCACGAATGAGAGGTACAGGATCCACATCGCCCATTCGGGCTGTGTCTTGATCCGCAGGCCGGGATAAGCCTCCGGTTCATAGAATGTATAAAACACCCCACCTGCTACCGTGGTCGTCCCCGGGTAGATCAGTCCGACCTGCTCTCTGCCCTGCTCCGTTACGCTCACTTCATAAGCCGGATGGATGATCTCGGTACCGTGTGAAACGCGGACTTCTCCATCTTCCTCCACAACATTCCCAAACATCTGAGAATAGTAGATTCCGTCTTCTCCGTTCAGTGAGAGAAACGCCGGCTCATCCAGCTTGACAGTCTCCTCCTGTTCTGCCTCTCCGGTCCGGACACCGATCACGGCCGCATAGGAGTAGTTCTGCTGATAGATCTTGTAACGACCAAGCCGGAGTGGATGATTAACCCTGGCCTCGCCTCTCTCCTCGCTGCCATCAGGCAGCTGAGCCTTCAGAACACTGGTATATTCGACCTCGCCTGTTTCATTTTCCAAGCTAAACGCCTCAACCGTCAACTGTGTTCCGTCCGGGAGCTCTGCCGTGTCTCCGACGCAGAGATTCAGATCCTCCCGCTGAGCGAAAGTAAAAATACAGGCAGCCGCTGCCATGAGCAGGAGCATCGACGCATGGGTCAGAAATGAGCCAAAAAAACCGGATCTATGTTTGAGATAAGCTTCTTTCCAGGGTCGGAAATGATGCTTTTTCAGCCAGAGCTCCGCATCCGGTACCGTCAGCGTCACGCCGTTGTTTTCAGCTTTTCGAATTAGGGTCTGCCTCTGCCTGTCGATACGAAACACACGCAGGACAGAGCACAGCGTCAGATTCACCCCTAACACCGTGAAAAGCAGGATAAAGTACCAGCTGGAATAGATCCCCTCGTTTCCGCTCACGGTAGCAATCACGCAGAGGATACCGATCAGCGCCAGAAGGACCATTCCAAATCGCATGGATCGGATAAATTGAAAGGTTTTCTTCATAAGGAGCTCCAGTGTGTCTCCGCAGGGCCACTGTTTCTGTCATCCGACAGCCGTGCTCACCTGCCGTGTTCTGCGGCAGGTGAGTGGCTGTACTCTGCTGTACTGGTACGATATGGATTACTGCACGTTGAACATGTAATTCGTCATCTGGAGAGGAGCTTCATTTGTCCGGATCGTGCCGTCCGGCATCTCGCTGGATGCTCGGATCTTTACCAGATAGGAACCCGCCGGCAGGTCATTGATATCTAGATTCCAGTAAACCCACTGTGTGGTGTTCGCATTCTCGATGTCATATTCCTTCCAGGTCTGGCCGTGGTCGAAGGAGAACTCAAGCTTCACAATCGGCTCGTTCCAGGCATCGGCATAGCCTTCCAGATGAACCGGCTGACCAAGTTCAAAAATCTGCCCGTCATAGGCGTTCAGGACACCGGCATTCGGCTTGTCAAAAGGCAGTCCCGTCGTCGCGTCTGTAAAGTCACCGTAAAAGTCCCAAGACGCTCCGGTTGTCTTGAAGTTGACCTGATTGACCCGTTTTGTGAAGTTGCCGGCGCTCATTTCGTTGCACCAGAACGCACAAGGCCAACCCTGATCCGCGTAAATTGTATCGCCGTTCATGCCGACAACCAGAAGTGCATCTTCTTCCAGCAGCTTCTCCACAGAAATCGTGTAGCAATAGCCGTCGTCACCGATCGGATCCACCATGGTCACATCCTCGTGAAGGCCAAGGTCTTCCACGATTTTCCGGAACGGAATACCGGTAATCTCCGCCTGATAGATCATGCCCTGTCCGGGGCCGTTGACCGTGCAGTGGGATTTCATCAGACGGGTCTCCGTACCGTACTTCTCGATCAGTTCCGGAAGGGTAAACGTGCCGCCGTTGTCGATATCGCCGCCGAAGGTAACCGTCCAGTTGTCAAACGCTTCCTGAGAGGTCTGGCTTTCATCCGTCACCCAGATCTCCGGATTGGACTTGATGGTCTTGAAGAACATCTTCTCATGCGGGGTAACCTCGGTCTGGTTCCAGGTGAAGGTGGTGTTCATCTCTTCTGCCGGGACATCGGCAATGCCGCGGAGAACGTCATACTTTACATAGTCCCAGCGCTGATACTCGATGGTGCCGTCATCATGGCGGGCAATGTAGTGGCAGGATTCGCAGGTGCCGCCCATGGCCTGGAACGTGCTGTTGCGCTGATGCAGCGTGTGGATCGCGTCCCGCATATAGTTGTCATAGAAGCTGTGGCAGCCGAAGCAGTTCTGCAGTCCCTGTTCGGTATTGTAGCCCATGTAGATGATGCCGTGGTAGGTCTCCATCATCTCAAGAGCGTCTTCAATGCTGTGACATGCTGTGCAGCCGCGGTTGTCTGCGTTGAGGAAGTAGTTGTTCCAGGCTGTGATGGTCTTGCTCTCCACATCACCGGCCTGCGTGTCCAGTGCGGTCGTGTTATACGGAGTCTTCTGAACCTTGACGCCGTTTTCCATGACCTTCACGCGAGGGGCATACTTTTCGTCCACCTGGGCATTCTTCTCCCAGGAGGTTCTTTCGCCCACGTCTGCTTGCCGCGGCTCGTCAGCGGCAAACGCGACTGTGCTGAACATGAACATCAGCGCCAGTACAAGGGCGAGGATTCTCGCTGTCTTCTTCATTTCTCTCTCCTTTTCTTTTCAGGCCTCAGCCTTAACACTGCAGGTGTAATTCCGCACTTTCTGTGCTTTTCTTCAGAGTTTCCTTCCAAACCAAAGCTCAGAAAGCCTTCGCTTTCGATACATAGTTATGATATCATGCCGTTATGGAAAAAGCAACTTGTATTCAAATACAAGTCGCTTTTCTTTCAGAAATGTTGTTGCATCATTTAAGTTACTATGATATGATCATCCCGGTTTTCATCAACACAGCAAGGGAGAATGAATCATGCAGTTTTATGGAATTCTGCTCGGTCTCGCATCATTTCTGAGTATTGGTCTTTTTCATCCGATCGTGATTAAATGTGAGTATCTGTTCTCCTACCGATGCTGGCCGGTCTTTCTGATCATCGGGCTGATCCTGCTCGGCGTCTCGACAGTCATCTCCAATCTGATCCTCTCCTCCATCATCGGGGTCATCGGCTTCTCCTGCATGTGGAGCATCGTGGAACTCTTCCAGCAGCATAAACGTGTAGAGCGCGGCTGGTTCCCCGCCAATCCGAAGTATCATAAATAAAAACACTGGCGTTGTCTCAAAACAGCAAAATCAGCTGAATTGAGGCAACGCCTCGTTGTTCAAACAAGTATTGTTCAAAACTTATAGATTTTCTTGGAATCTGTGCAAAACCACCCAGGAGTGCCGAAAAGATCAATCGGCGCTCCCTTTTATTGTCTCATATTCAGTTCAAAACAACTATAATCCTGCTGGGAACCCCACAGGAACCACGAGACCTGTTCCCAAGCGCCGTTTTTGAGTTTTGTGGTGCAGCTTGAGCAGATTGTAGGCCAGGCTCAGCAGCATCCATTCAGCCTCAACCTTAACTGTGCTTCGCAGCATGAATCTACGGAATCCCATATCTTCCTTTGTCATGGCGAAAACACCCTCGGCCTGAATGCTCCGGTTCACACGGATCAGCTTACCATCATCGGTATTGATCTTTTTCTCCATCTCATCCCGCTGGCGGGCAAAGCGTTTGGACACATAGATTACCTTGTTGCGCTCAGCTAATGGCTTTTTACTCCCGCAGGCCCTGATGCATTTTTCCTTTATGGGGCATCCTGCACATTCTTTGCAGCTGTAAACTGCCGTTTCCGTTTCAAAGCCATTCCGGGATTTGCTTTTCTTGTTGTAGTCGAAGGACAGCTTTTTACCGTTTGCGCAGGTATATGTATCGGTAGTTTCATCGTAGGCCATGTTCTCTCTGCGGCTGATGTCTGTTCTGTATTTCCGGCTTTTCAGCTGCTCGTGGTTGGAAGGCTTAACATAAAGCT
>CAMNGN010000107.1 GCA_946538475.1 uncultured Blautia sp. | reverse complement strand
GGCCAGACCGTAGACAGCGAAGGAAACCGCGCTTACGTTCTGACCCTCCAGGCAAGAGAGCAGCACATCCGCCGCGAGAAAGCTTCTTCTAATATCTGCTCAAATGAGGCCCTCTGCGCACTCCGCGCGACGGCCTACCTGGCGGCCATGGGCCCCGTCGGCTTCAAAGATGCAGCAGTGCAGTGCACCTCAAAGGCGCATTATCTGCAGAAAGCTCTGGCAGCAGCAGGTCTTGCGCAGGCTTATCCGGACAAAGAATTCTTCCACGAATTTGTCACCGTCTGTGAAGACGATAAAATGATCCTCGAAGCTCTGGCAGAAGCAGGAATCCTCGGCGGCCTTCCCCTGGGAGACGGAAGGATCCTCTGGTGCGCCACCGAGATGAACACAAAAGAAGAGATGGATTTGCTTGCTTCCATCTGTAAGGAGGTGACCGGGGCATGAAGCTTATATTTGAAAGAAGCAGAGCCGGAAGAGGCACACAGTATATTCCGGAATGCGATGTGCCGGTCGTCATCCCGAACGCACCCGGACGGGAAGCGACACTGAGACTGCCCGAGCTGCCCGAGACCGAAGTGGACCGCCACTACACCGAGCTGGCCAAGCAGACCCACGGCGTAAATGACGGATTTTATCCCCTCGGCTCGTGCACAATGAAATATAATCCGCAGATCAACGAAGAAGCAGCGGCTCTTCCGGGCTTCACCCGCATCCACCCGCTGCAGGATGCCGATACCGTTAAAGGCTGCCACGTAGTCTGCGACACGCTGGAGAAATATCTCTGCGAGATCACCGGCATGGACGCGGTTTCTCTTCAGCCCGCAGCCGGCGCACATGGCGAATTTACCGGCCTTCTGCTGATCAAGGCATATCATCGCGAAAAAGGCGATCTGAAAAGAACAAAGATCATCGTGCCCGATTCCGCCCACGGAACCAACCCCGCCAGCGCGGCGATGGCAGGTTTTCAGGTGGTGAGCATAGCTTCGGACGATAAGGGCTGCGTGGATCTGGAAGCACTGAAAGCAGCTGTCGGCGAAGACACCGCCGGCCTGATGCTGACCAACCCTAACACCGTTGGACTTTTCGACCCGAATATCCTCGAGATCACGCGCATCGTCCACGAAGCAGGCGGACTTTGCTACTATGACGGCGCCAATCTGAACGCGGTCATGGGCATCGCGCGCCCGGGCGACATGGGCTTTGACGTGGTCCATGTGAATCTGCACAAGACCTTCTCGACACCTCACGGCGGCGGCGGTCCGGGAAGCGGCCCGAGCGGCTGCAAGGCGTTCCTGGCCAAGTATCTGCCGGGGAAGGAAAGTCCGGAGAGCATCGGAAACGTGCGCTCTTTCGGCGGCAACTTCCTGGTGGCGGTGAAGGCGCTGGCGTACATCCTCTCGATCGGTCGCGAGGGAGTACCGGCGGCAGCTGAAAATGCCGTATTGAATGCCAACTATATGAAAGAAAAGCTGAAGGATATCTATCCGCTGGCTTATGATCGCACCTGCATGCATGAGTTTGTCATCTGTCTGGAGGAGCTGAAGGAGAAGACCGGCGTGTCCGCTCTGGATGTGGCCAAGGCCATGCTCGACCATGGTATCCATCCGCCGACGATGTACTTCCCGCTCATCGTACACGAGGCGCTGATGGTGGAGCCGACCGAGACCGAGACCAAGGAGACCCTGGACGAGGCGATTGCGATCTTCCGTGCCATTTATGACGAAGCTGTGCAGCATCCCGAGGCGATGCATGAGAAACCGGTCCGCACACCTATCCGCAGGCCGGATGAGGTGCAGGCAGCGAGGACGCCGGTGATTCGGTATGATTTTGAGGGTTGATGGATTTCCGTCCGAATGATTATCACGAGAAGGATGAGGAAATATGATCTCTGACGGAGCGATACCGGGCAAATGATTAGAGAAGATTGTTTCTTGACAAACTAATACAAGAAAAGATTAAGGAGATGTACTCCATGTCGAATCACAATCCGAGGCTTAACGTATATCGGGAGAAGAATAAGAACATCTGCTTATATCCATATCACAATTTGGCCGTAGAAAAATACCTGACATTTCATGTACAAGAAGGTCAGTGCATCCTCTACCTGTGGCAGAACCGAAACACTGTCGTGATCGGCAAAAATCAAAACCCTCACAAAGAATGCAATATAGAGAAACTTACAGAAGACGGCGGATATCTTGTCCGCCGTCTCTCGGGTGGTGGGGCTGTTTATCATGACCTGGGGAACCTGAATTTTACTTTCTGCGTGCGAAAACCGGACTACGATGTTTCGCGCCAGCTGGATGTGATCCTGCGGGCGGTCAATTCTCTCGGGGTCCCTGCACAGAAGACAGGGCGGAACGACCTGACCGCGGAAGGGCGAAAATTCTCAGGCAATGCCTTTTATAAAAGCGGCGAGTTCTGCTACCACCACGGCACGCTGATGATGGATGTGGACAGAGAAAAGCTGTCCCGGTATCTGCACGTCGACCCCGAAAAACTGAAGGGAAAAGGCGTGGATTCCGTGCGCTCGCGAGTGGTGAATCTGAAGGAATACTGCCCGCATATCACCGCGGATCTGCTGTCCGAGAGCTTGACAAAGGCTTTTTCGGAGGTGTATGGCGGGCCCGCAGAAGAGCTTGACGGATCATTTTTCTCCGATGATGCAGCTGAGGAGATACGGAAAGACACGGAGTTCTTTTCCTCACGGGAGTGGCTGTATGGGAGAAACCTTCCCTTCACTCACCGTCTGTCCGAGCGCTATCTCTGGGGCGGGATCGAGATTCTGCTGCAGGTAAACCACGAAACAGTGGAAGATTGTATCTGCCATACCGACGCCATGGATCCCGAGCTTGCGGAGAAAGTGTCGAGCTGTCTTCGGAAGTGCCCCTACACTAGAGAGACACTTATCGCAGTGCTTGACAGGAGTGCTGATTTTTCTACAGAGCAGAGGCAGCAGATCTCCGATGTAATCAAGCTATTGGAAAGAGAAGTTTGAGGTATTTTAGCCCCCTATTTGCTTGTGATTTGCCATATGTGAAACTGCGGTGGGCGAAGGTGATTAAGCATGTCTTGTAGCCCGCCGTATGTGTGGCAGAGACGGAAAGCATGACGGGCGAAGGTAAACAAGCTTGTCTTACAGCCCGCCGTATGCAAAACTGAGGCGGGATGTGTGGCGAGCGAAGGTAAACAAGCTAGTCTTGAATCCCGTCGTATGTATGGCTAAAACGGAGAAAATGACAGGCGAAGGCAAACAAGTTTGTTTTGCGGTCCGCCGTATGTATGGCTAAAACGGGAAAATTGGCAGGCGAAGGCAAACAAGCTATTCTTGTATCCCGCTGTATGCTTGACTTAAAACGGGAGAAGGGCAGGCATAGGTAATTAAGCATGCTTTGCTGCCCGCCGTATGTGTGGATGTAAACAGAAATAGAATGCACGTTAAGTCAGGTTTAGAAATAAAAAAGAGGTATATAATGAAAGATTATGATCTTGTGATCATCGGAGCCGGCCCGGGCGGGTACGAAACTGCCCTGGAGGCTGCAGGAACCTACGGCATGAAGACAGCCCTGATCGAGAAAGAAGCTCTGGGAGGTACCTGCCTGAACCACGGCTGCATTCCGACCAAGACGCTGCTGCACTCAGCAGATCTGTACCGGCAGATGAAAGAATGTGAGCGCTTCGGCCTCCACGCCGAGGGCGTTTCATTTGATATGGAAAAGATCCAGAACCGAAAGACAGAAGTGCTGGATACTCTGCGTTCCGGGATCGCAATGCTGATGAAACAGAAGAAAGTGGATGTGATCGAAGGAACCGGAAAGATTTTGGATCCGCACACTGTGGAGGTAACAAAGAAAAAACTGGAACCACATAATGCGGAGGCAAGCGGAGATGATGTAGTTTCGCATAATGCTGAGACAACAGGGGAAAACTGTAAATCAATAACGCTGGATGCAGAACACATTATAATTGCAACCGGAAGCATAGCATCCATGCCACCCATCCCCGGCACCGATCTTCCGGGCGTGGTGACTTCCGACGAACTGCTGGAGAAGAGAGACCTTCCCGAGCACCTTTTGATCATCGGCGGCGGCGTGATCGGCATGGAGTTTGCATCAGTCTACAGTGCCTTCGGCACAAAAGTCACCGTCCTTGAGGCACTTCCTAAGATCATTGCCAACATGGACAAAGAGCTTTCTCAGAGCCTGAAGATGCTGATGAAAAAACGCGGCGTGACTATCTGCACCGGCGCGCGGGTGGAAGAAATCCGCAAGGCATCTGCGGGAGAGAGTAATGAGACTCCTGTAGAAGAGAAGCGTAAGGTTCCGGTAGGGGAGGATTGCAAAGTTTCAGTAGAGGAGAATTGTAAGATTTCCGAAGGTGATAATTGTAAGGCTTCTGCGGAGGAGGATAGCAAGACTTCTTCGGAAAAAGGACTCCTGGAGTGCGTCTACACAGAGAAAGACAAAGCCCACACAATTCAGGCAGACTGCATCCTGATCTGCACAGGACGCCGCCCGAACACTACCGGCCTTTTTGGAGCAGACATTACGATAGCTACTGAAAGAGGCCGAATCCTCACCGATGCAAACGGACAGACAAACGTGCCGAATATCTATGCCATCGGCGATGCGACAGGCGGAATAATGCTGGCTCACGCGGCTACCGCTATGGGACGCAACGCTCTTGCTCATATGAATAATGTACCGGCACCGGTACGCGCCGACATAATCCCGGCCTGCATTTATACAGATCCCGAGATCGCATCCGTCGGCCTCACCACAGAACAAGCCGGCAGCCTGGGAATCGATGCAGACAGCCGAAAAGTCGTCATGTCCGCAAACGGAAAGACAGTGCTTTCTGCGCAGGAGAGAGGCTTTATCAAAGTGGTTTTCGAAAAAGGAACTCATAAGATCCTCGGAGCCCAGATGATGTGCGCCAGGGCATCCGACATGATAAGTGAATTCGCCGAAGCTATCGTGCACGGCCTGACAACCGAGCAAATGTTCAGCGTGGTAAGACCACATCCCACATTCTGCGAAGCGATTACTGACGCGTGCAGGTGACGGAACAAACGGGGACGGTTCTCAATGAGTATTTGGGGACGTTTCTCAACGACTCATTTTTGCTCACAAAAATGAGTCGTTGAGAAACGTCCCCAAATACTCATTGAGAACCGTCCCCGTTGTCATCGAAACGGACGACTGCAAACGTCATTACTCGCAGTTTTCTCTGTCAGGATTAGCCCTCGGAAGACCGGAAAAGACAACCACAAACATCACTTCTCCGGCCGTCTGATTCCCAGGAACACCACAAGCCCTGCAACAACAACCCCGAGCATCATAATAATCGTGCTCATATAGGATCCGCTGCTGTCATACAGCTTTCCTGCGATGGTAGAAGCAAAGGAAGCAATCAACAGGTTAGTATTGATAATAGAAAAGTTCAGAGAATAATGCGTCCTTCCAAAGAAGTCGCTGATCAGCGCCGAGTTGGTAGGAGTCACACCGCCGTAGGCAAATCCGCCCACGATAAATCCAACGATGATCAAAGTAAAGGAATTTCCCTTAAGCGCTGCCATAAGGATGAACCCGGCTACAGCAAAGACCGCCATGTCCACAAGCATGGTGACACGGTAGCCGCATTTATCATACATAGCACCGAAGATCACTCGGCCGATACCATTAAGGATCGAGATCAGGCCAACCACGGTAGCAATAGTACCGGCGCTGACGCCTTCACCTGCCTGTGTGGCGATACCGCCTGCCTGAGAAACCAGAGCAAGCCCGGCCGCACTGACAAGAATAGCCCAAACATAATACAGCCAGAAACAAGGCATTTTCACCATCGTTGCCGTATCGACATCGCATGCCGGCTCTCTGCCTTTTTTCTTCTTGCCTGCTGTCGGCGGGGTAAAATCCTTGCCCGGACGGACAAAGAAAAAGCTGCAAATAATAAAGACCACAAAGATCACGATGCCCAGAATGCGGAAGACGCCTTTCCACGCGTCAGTTCCATCCGGCGGTGCGGCAGCGGCAAAAATTTTGCCGATGATAAAAGCAGAAAGTCCGAAGCCCATCAGCAGAATACCGGAGATGAGGCCCTGCTTATCCGGGAACCAGGCCGAGATCGTACTCATAACCGCGTTATAGGCAAATCCTGCGCCCATGCCGCCCAGAACACCAAAGCCCAGGTACAACATCGTCGGGCTGTCCCCTGTAGTGGCTGCCAGCATAAAGCCTGCCAGAAACAGAATTGCAGAGACGATGACGTAGATATTCGGTTTGACTTTTTTGGAAAGAACTCCGGCGATCAGGCAGCCGATGCAGAAGAAAGCCATCACGAGCGTGAAAGCAAGAGAGAGCTGCGCCGCCGTCCACTCCGTGCGCGAAGCCCCGATCGTCTTGGCCATCACAGACCATGCATAGACGAGACCGGCCAGCAAAAGAACAATAGTTCCGATAACCGCGTATATCCATCGATTAAGCGATTTCATATGAAAAACCTCCTGATGATTTTTGGTATGTAGACATTGTATCATAGGGTGGTGGTTAAAAATACACTTTCGAAACACAGTAAATCGTCTTTATTTGCCCTGTTTGGGGCTTCGTTGGGTAAGAAGGGCAGGGAAGTAGTAAAAAATTGACCTGCTTTTTTGTGTGTCAAAAAGTGGAACACGGGGACGGTTCCACTTTTTGACACACAAAAAAAGACGGAGACATCATCTCCGCCTATCATAAATCCGATTGATC
>CAMNGN010000106.1 GCA_946538475.1 uncultured Blautia sp. | reverse complement strand
TCAAAGGCGGCAGGCCCGGATAAGTAACAGGGATATTTTAGCAAATGTGCAATATATTGTAAAGGGGGTGAAACAGGGACAGTGAAACAGGGGACGGTTCCTCGTTCCACGGGTGAAAGTGATAAACATTCCAATACACTACTGACCCGTGGAACGAGGAACCGTCCCCTGTTTCACTTTTTGACAATAAAAAAATGCGGAAGATGGGACTTGAACCCACACGACTGCAATAGTCACTAGATCCTTAGTCTAGCTCGTCTGCCAGTTCCGACACTTCCGCATATCGCATTCATGACCCGGTGCTGTGCACCGTTCCTCGCGACAAGTGTTAGTATATCAAAGCGTGATATTATTGTCAACACTTTTTTGCACAATTTAAAAAATTTTATTTTGTCTCGCTCGTGATCAGTATACTATCTCGGATCGTTTCCGAAGCAGAATTCACGCTCATGCAATTATTTCCTCCTGTTCGCCGTATGAACCTGCTCGCTATTTAACCAATACAAGTAAGTCCCCTCCTTCAAAAAGCGCAAAGCTTTTAAGGAGGGGTTAGGGGACTTGCTTGTGTCAGGTGTGGTGGAGGCCTCACCTGACAGCCCACGGAGTGGGCTATTGGTTACCGGCAAGTAGCGAAGCGGATTGCCGGTTACCTTTGACTCACGATAATATACAGCAATCACCTTGGAGGATATTATGTACAGCGAAAAAGTTATGGACCACTTCCAGCACCCCCGCAACGTAGGCGAAATTGAAAATGCCAGCGGCGTAGGCACAGTAGGAAACGCAAAATGCGGCGATATCATGAGAATGTTCCTCGATATCGACGACGAGACACACATCATCAAAGACTGCAAATTCAAAACCTTCGGCTGCGGCGCCGCAGTCGCAACCAGCAGCATGGCTACCGAGCTCGTCAAGGGCAAGACCATCGAAGAAGCACTTCAGGTAACCAACAAAGCCGTCATGGAAGCTCTGGACGGACTTCCGCCCGTCAAAGTCCACTGTTCACTTCTCGCAGAGGAAGCCATCCACGCAGCTCTCTGGGACTATGCGCAGAAGCACGGCATCGTTATCGAAGGCCTTTCAAAACCGAAGAACGATATCTCCGAAGGTGAAGAGGAAGAAGAATATTGATGACTGCACCGGTCAACGAAACCCACTGACTCTGCACCCTCAGCAGGAGGTTTAATGAAAGGTTTAACTGCCGAAGAAGTACAGGAGCGTATACAGGCGGGGCAGATAAATACAAGCGACCATCCTGTAACACGAACCTACAAAAGAATATTTCTTGATAATATACTCACATTTTTCAACTTCCTGAACATCGCGCTGTTCGTCATGATCATCCTGGTCGGCTCGTACAAAAACAGCCTGTTCATCATGACCATCGTGTTCAACACGACGATCGGTATCGTTCAGGAAGTGCGCGCCAAAAAGATCATCGACAAACTGGCGATCATGACGCAAAACACAACCGTCGTGGTGCGCGATGACAAAAAATGGTCGATAGCCACAGACAAACTGGTCCTGGACGACGTGATCATGTTAAAAAACGGCGACCAGGTACCGGCGGACTGTGAAATGCTGGAAGGCAGCCTCGAAGTAAACGAGTCGCTGCTCACCGGCGAGGCGGACAACCTTACAAAGATGCCGGGGGACGAACTGTTTTCCGGCAGCTTTGTTACGTCCGGAGAAGGATACTGCCGTATCAAACGCGTCGGCAGCGACAACTACGCGTCCAAGATCACAAGCGAGGCGAAGGAATTCCGCAGACACAACTCGGAGCTCCGCAATTCCCTCAACTTTATCCTCAAAGTGATCAGTATCATCATTGTACCGATGGGGGCGCTTCTCTTTTACAAGCAGCACTATATCATCGACGACTCCTTCCGCGATTCCGTCGTGAGTACCGTGGCAGCCGTCCTCGGAATGATCCCCGAAGGCCTTATTCTGCTGACCAGCGTCACGCTGACCATCGGCGCCGTGCGTCTGGCCATGCGAAAAACGCTGGTACAGGAGCTCTACTGCATCGAGACGCTCGCAAAGGTGGACACACTCTGCCTGGACAAGACCGGAACCATCACCGAAGGCACGATGAAGGTGGAGAAGATCCTGCCTTACGACGAAAACATGCTGCGCCTGCATACATCACCGAAAGCAGGCCCATACAACACAGCCGCAGGCCCGAATACAGCCGCAGGCTTTAATACAGCCGCGGGTTACAACGCCGCCAACGGCCTGAATAACGCTGCCGGCACACGAGGCGAACTGCCCGCGCTCGAGGACCTCTCCGGCCCTGCCGCCGCATACGGCCCGGGAAGCGCCCACAGCTTTGTGATGGACCCGGGCGCCTCACCTTTGGCGGAGTCCGTATTGTCGGATGACGCTTATAAGGAAGCAGTCAACGTCGAAAAGATCGAGGAAGGGTCCGAAGACGATCCGAGAGTCCGCGATATCATAAAGATCATGGGCAACATCATGGCCGTGTCACGAGATCGAAACGCAACGGCAGAAGCCCTCAAAACCCGCTTCCCCGTAAGACGCGACTATGGCCCGGGACATGCCATCGACTTCTCGTCCGACCGAAAATACAGCGGCGCTTCGTTCGAAGCAGCAGGCACCTACCTTATCGGCGCCGGACAGTTTCTGTTCCCGGACGGATACGAAAATCTAAAAGAGTTTACGACAAATTACGCGGATGACGGCCTTCGTGTGCTTATCCTGGCACACAGTGACGAAGTGATCGATTCTCCGCGCCTGCCTGCGGACCTTCGACCGATCGGCCTCATCCTCATCACCGACGTGATCCGCGAGGAAGCACCGCGCACCATGGAATACTTCCTGGAGCAGGGCGTCAACCTCAAAGTGATCTCGGGCGATGACCCCGCTACGGTCTCGGCCATCGCAAAACGCGCGGGAGTTCCCAACGCGTGGGCGTACATCGATGCGACAACGATCACGACTCCCGAACAGATGAAAGAAGCTGTCGAAAACTACAGCGTCTTCGGCCGCGTCACTCCGCAGCAGAAAAAAGAGATGGTCCTCGCGCTTAAAGAAGCGGGACATACTGTGGCCATGACCGGCGACGGTGTGAACGATGTGCTTGCACTCAAGGAATCGGACTGCAGCATCGCCATGGCGGCCGGCAGCAGCGCCGCAAAGAACATCGCAAACATTGTTCTGCTGGATTCCAACTTTGCCTCGATGCCGCACATCGTAAATCAGGGGCGAAGAGTAGTGAACAATATCAGGACCGCCGCGTCCATGTTCCTCATCAAAACGATGTTCTCGGTGATGCTCTCCCTGATCACCATTTTCTGGGGAGACATGTATCCGTTCGAACCTATCCAGATGTCGCTCATCAGCGCATGCGCGGTCGGCATTCCTACGTTCTTCCTGTCGCAGGAGGACAACTACAACAAAGTCGACCATACTTTCCTTCGGCATGTGTTCATGAACGCCTTCCCGGCGGCCATGACCATCACCGGCTGCGTCTTCTCGATCATGCTGGTGAGCCAGAATGTCTATCATTCCACCGCAATGCTGGGGACGGCCTGCTTCCTGGTAACGGGCTGGAACTACATGGCAGCGCTCAAAACCGTGTATGCTCCGATGAACAGGTTCCGTACCTTCATTATCTACAGCATGCAGCTGGTGTTCTTCGCAGCCGCGGTGATCGCGCAGAATCTGCTCACGCTCAAGGCGCTCGAATTCGGCATGATCATTCTGGTTTTTGTGCTGATGACTTTTTCTCCGCTGCTCATCACGATCATCACAGAGTGGATCAGAAAGACCTACGAAGTGGCGCTGGATACACCGGAAAAGAAATGGTATCACATCATTCTGGAGAAACTTTGGAAACCGTGACGACAAAAGGCACATCCCGCAAAGATGTGTCTTTTTTGTTACGTTTATTATACATATATGTGTAGTGCGCATAAATATAGTGGTTGCGCTTGCACCGGGGAACAATATTATGTATAATATCTTTATATTCAGTGGATTTTCCCACTATAGCAACATTCTCTGAAGGGGAAGAAAATCGCAGAAAAAAGGAGAAAAGCAATGAAGAGGAGAGGTAAGCTTTTATTGTTACTCATCAGCGCGCTGATGGTCATGATGCTCGCCGCGGTAAGCGTAAATGCTGCTCCGGGCAAACCAAAGATCAAAACGGTCTATAACGCTAAAAACGGAATAGCTCTCGTATTAGAGAAGCAGACAGGCGTAAGCTACTATAAATTCTATCGCTACGCAGACGGAGAAGGAACCAAGTATATCGGCAAGGCCACTCCGGGCACGGATAACAGCTTTCTCGATAAAGAGATCCGGTATCGCTGGGGCAAATCGTACGTGTATTCCGCATACGCTGTCGATTCCGCCGGCAAGACAAGCAAGGTGAGCAACAAGCCCAGGATCGTGCGCGTCATGCCCGCAATGTTCACCTCCAAAAAAGCGACAGCTTACAACAAGATCGACCTGAAATGGAAGCTGATCGGCACCAACAAAAAGATCTCCGGTTTCCAGGTTGAATATGCAAAATCAGCGAGCGACCTCAGCAAGAGGACCGGCTCTTACAAACGAGTAAATATGGGCCCGGCCAGAACCGCCTATACACTCACAGGACTTTCCGGAAACACTAAGTACTACTTTAGAATGAGATCATTCTACCGTTATACCGCTAACGGCGTAGAAAGAGTGAACTTTAGCCATTACACTTCTTTCTTTACCCTGACGACGCCCGCAAAAGCGACAACTTATCGTGCGCTTTGCATCGGCAATGGCGATTACAAGCTTTCAAATGATCTTTATGGCCCGACAAACGATGCACAGGCTATGGCGGCCGTGCTTGGCAAGTATCGCTATACCGCTACAAAGAAGACGAATCTGTCAAGCTCGCAGATACTTAGCGCGATCGACTCTGCATTCAAAGGCGCGGCTTCGAACGATGTGTCTCTGTTCTTCTACAGTGGTCACGGCGCAAACAACAGCGCAGGTACCATGGGGTATATCTGCGGCGTGGACGAAAGCGATATCTCCTTCGCAACACTGGCAAATGCCCTCAACAAGATCCCGGGCAAAGTCATTGTTATTCTGGACAGCTGCGACAGCGGCAATGCGATCGTAAAGAACAGAAGCGGCAGGTTTGATCCTGCAAAATTCACCCAGGCAGCAGTCGATGCCTTTGCAAGTGCCGATTCCGGTATTGCAACAAAGAATGGCGAACTCAGGACCGGCAAGTTCCTGGTGCTCACCGCAGGCACAAAGAACGAGAATACCTCCGATATCCGTGAGAACGGCGTGTGGGGCGGCAAGTTCACCCGCCACTTCGTAGCAGGCGCAGGCTGCAGCTTCCCGAGCGGCACACTCGGCAGCAAGATCCCCTGCGACACCAACTCTGACAAGAAGATCACTCTCACAGAGATGTATAACTACACTAAGACAGGCTGCGGAACCTCCCAGCACGTGCAGTGCTATCCGGCAGGCAGTAATGCGGTAATTATGATTAAGTAAAATGTGGAACGGGGGACGGTTCCTTGTTCCACGGGTGAAGCTGTTTTGGCTTAATTAAGACTTCGACCCGTGGAACAAGGAACCGTCCCCCGTTCCACCATCTCCCGGGGCATTCATTAGAACAAAATGAGCATTATATATGCTATAATAAAAGAAAAAATCCAAGAACCCCGGGGAGGAGACCTAAACCATGAAAAAACGTCTATCCATAATATCAGCAATAACACTCACAGCCATGTCCCTTGCATACGGAACCATATCCATACACGCGTCAGAAACCCTTGTCCCTGCCGAAGAATATGACACACCGATCGAGGGAGAGGGCATGCTCTCCGGCCCTTCCGACTCCGGTGAAAGCAGCAGCGTATTCAGCAGCGCTGCCGAGCCCTCGGTAGAAACAATCGAGTGGAACCCCGAATGGCAGTTCGCCAACTACTCGATCATCCACACAGGAACCGCAACGCTGTACCGCTCCGAGAACGGCAACGGCTACACCGTGTGCGTAAATGCCGGGCACGGAACAGCGGGAGGGGAGAGCGTAATGACGATGTGCCATCCCGACGGCACACCCAAGGTGACAGGCGGGTCCACCGCCGCCGGAGCGACCCAGGCCATATCAGTTTCGAGCGGCTGCATGATGGCCGACGGCAGGCCCGAAGGAGTTGTAAATCTCTCCCTGGCGCTCATATTAAAAGACAAGCTGCTGGCCGAAGGCTTCAACGTGCTGATGATCCGCGAGTCCGACGACGTACAGCTGGATAACATCGCAAGAGCAGTCATAGCCAACCAAAACGCCGATTGTCACCTCGCAATTCATTATGACAGCAGCGATTATGACAAAGGCTTCTTCTGCATCACAGTGCCGGACGTGGCATCGTACCGCGCAATGGAACCCGTGGCATCACATTATCAACAGCATCTCGCCCTGGCACAGTGCCTGATCAACGGCCAGAGCGCAGTGGGCACGCCGCTGTTCAGCGGCGGAATGATGGCCCTGGATCTCACACAGACATCTTACTCGACGGTCCCCTCCGTGGACGTGGAGTGCGGCGACCGTGTCTCCGACTGCTCCCCCGAGACTCAGGGCCGGATAGCTGATGGGCTGGTGCTGGGGCTGAAAGAATTTTTTGGGGTTTGATGAGTACTTGGGGACGTATCTTTTTGACTCATTTTTGCGCGCAAAAATGAGTCAAAAAAATACGTCCCCAAGTACTCATCCCACTTTTTCAGTGGTCTCGAACCGTCCCCCGTTTCACACCT
>CAMNGN010000105.1 GCA_946538475.1 uncultured Blautia sp. | reverse complement strand
TATTACAGTATCGGACAGGTGGCAAACCTCATTTTCGACAACGGTGCCAATCATATCAGCATAAAGCTTGAGGGTGATGCCGTGTGGAACGTGACGGGAGATTCTCTTATAGAAGAACTGGATGTGCAGGACTCAGCCCGCGTGGTCGTTGCAGAGGGTGTGACTTTGAAAGTTGGCGAGAAAGAATACACTGACTGCGTGATCGAGGCCGAATAAATAAGTTAAAGAAAGGAGAACAAAAAAATGCTTTACTCAGACAATGGAAGGTTTTATCATATTCAGGTAGCTCCGGGAGAAGTCGGAAGGTATGTGATCATGCCGGGAGATCCCAAAAGGTGTGTGAAGATCGCGAAGTATTTCGACGATCCGGTCCTTATCGCGGACAGCCGTGAGTATGTGACATACACCGGAACGCTGTGCGGCGAGAAGGTATCGGTCACCTCGACAGGTATCGGCGGCCCCTCTGCTTCCATCGCGATGGAAGAGCTGGTTCAGGCCGGTGCGGACACATTCATCCGTATCGGAACCTGCGGCGGTATGGATATCGACGTTAAAGGCGGAGATATCGTGGTTGCTACGGGAGCAATCAGGATGGAGGGCACCAGCAAGGAATACGCGCCTATCGAATTTCCGGCAGTCGCCGATTTTCAGGTGGTCAACGCTCTTGTAAAAGCGGCCACCGATCTTGGCACGACTTTCCACACGGGCGTGGTAGAATGCAAGGATTCGTTCTACGGACAGCATTCTCCCGAGACAAAGCCGGTGAGCTACGAACTCTTGAATAAATGGGACGCATGGCTTAAACTGGGAACCAAGGCTTCCGAGATGGAATCGGCGGCGCTCTTCATAGTGGCAAGCGCCCTCAAGGTCAGGTGCGGATCTACTTTCCTTGTCGTGGCCAATCAGGAGAGAGCAAAGGCAGGGCTTGACAATCCGCAGGTGCATGATACCGATCTGGCAGTTCGTGTCGCCGTGGAAGCGATCAAAAATCTGATCATGGAAGACAAAAAATGATGGAGTAACTGTTCGGCCCTGAACAGATAATGAAAAATGAAGGAGTAACTGTTCAGGTCCTAAACAGATATGTAAAGGACATTCTTGGAGGATGAGGCCTGATGACTCTTATGCAGCTCAAATATGTCATAACCATCGCCAATGCCGGCTCGATGAATGAAGCTGCCCGCATGCTTTTTATCTCGCAGCCGACTCTCTCTTCGGCAGTAAAGGAGCTGGAAGAGGAAACAGGTGTTGAGCTTTTTCGCCGATCTAACCGTGGCATACAGGTGACGCCCGAAGGGGAGGAGTTTCTGGGCTATGCCAGACAGGTGGTGGAGCAGTACGAGCTTATCGAATCCAGATATGGCGGCAAGGCACAGCCCCGCAAGAAGTTCAGCGTTTCGACCCAGCACTACACTTTTGCGGTGGATGCTTTTGTGGAACTTGTCAAGAAGGTTGGGATGGATGAATATGAGTTTGCTATCCACGAGACACGCACTTATTCCGTCATTGAGGATGTCAAAAACTTTCGAAGTGAGATAGGCATTCTGTATGTGAACGATTTCAACTCAAAAGTTTTAAGGAAACTATTTCACGAATCGGGTCTTGAGTTTCACGAACTTCTCAAATGCGGAATCTATGTGTATATGTGGAAAGGCCATCCGCTCTCGAATAAGAAGCTTGTTTCCCTTGAAGAGCTGGCGGAGTACCCGTGCCTGTCCTTCGAACAGGGCGTATACAATTCGTTCTATTTTGCAGAAGAAGTGCTGAGTACTTATGATTACAAGCGCCTGATCAAGGCGGATGACCGCGCAACGCTCCTCAACCTGATGGTGGGACTCAACGCGTACACACTCTGCTCGGGAATCATCTGCGAAAAGCTGAACGGCGCGGACTACTGTGCGGTAAAGCTTGATTCGGATGAGCGGATGACGATCGGCTACCTGGTCCGAAAGGGAGCTACTATCAGCCGTCTTGGCGTGCAGTATATCGAAGAGATTTCCCGGTACAGGGATAAAGCAATGTCGTGAC
Source organism: uncultured Blautia sp. (assembly GCA_946538475.1). Classification (GTDB taxonomy): domain Bacteria; phylum Bacillota; class Clostridia; order Lachnospirales; family Lachnospiraceae; genus Blautia_A. The sequence goes on along the minus strand of CAMNGN010000105.1, from coordinate 4,782 downwards.
AGATCGTCTCGATCAGAACGTTATAGGAAAAACCTATAACCGGTTGAATTTTTTATGAATTATCTTTTTCATTTGAAAGATGATATAGTAGTCATGTCAACAGGAAAGGAAGAAACATGTCGGAGATTTTAGTAGAACATCTGAGCAAGACTTTCGCGTCGAAGGATGGGAAGGTAGAGGCGCTCAAGGATGTGAATATCGAGATCGGTTCCGGCGACATTTACGGGATCATCGGAATGTCGGGAGCCGGCAAAAGTACCCTTGTGCGGTGCATGAATTATCTGGAGGTGCCTTCCGAAGGCCGTGTGCTGATCGAAGGAAAAGCTCTGGGAGATTTTACCGAGAAGGAGCTTCGAAAACAGAGAGAAAGCATCGGAATGATCTTTCAGCATTTTAATCTGCTGATGCAGAAGTCGGTCATCGAGAATATCTGCTTCCCGCTTTACATTCAGGGCAAAAAGAAGCCTGAAGCACATAAGAGGGCGGAGGAACTTCTCGAGATCGTCGGACTTCCGGACAAGAAAGCTGCTTATCCGGCGCAGCTGTCAGGCGGTCAGATGCAGAGAGTGGCCATTGCCAGAGCACTGGCAGCCAATCCCAAGATCCTTCTCTGCGATGAGGCGACCAGTGCGCTTGACCCGCAGACCACATCACAGATCCTTGCTCTGCTGAAACAGATCAACAAGGATTTTGGCATCACGATCGTGATCATCACGCATCAGATGTCGGTGGTACGCGAGATATGTGACCACGTAGCCATACTGAAAGATGGTGTGGTGGTGGAAAAGGGACTTGTCGCGGATATCTTCTCACATCCGAAGACTGCAGTGGCCAGGGAGCTTATCCGAAGGGACGCAGGAGGGGAAAATGAATCTCCGGCAGGCAAGATCCAGGATGAGATCAACAACGGTGAGATCATCCGAATCGTTTTTTCCGAAAACTCAGCGTTTGAGCCGGTCATAGCCAACCTGATCCTAACTTTCGGCGAACCCGTAAATATCCTTAAGGCGGACACCAAGAATGTCGGCGGTGTCGCGAAAGGAGAGATGATCCTTCAGTTCAAGAAGGACAATAACCGTGTGGAAGCGATGAAACAGTACCTTCTCGAACACGGATTAGCGATCGGGGAGGCGCCGGAATATGCATGATACAGGTTTTTGGATGATTGCGGCAACGCAGGCGCCCGCGACGATTTCTGAATGGTGGGCACAGTACGGAAAAATGCTGCTGGATGGGATCTGGGGAACGATCTACATGACCCTGGTCTCGACGGCGATCGGATATCTGTTTGGGCTCCCGATGGGAGTGGCCCTTACGGTGACGGACAAGGACGGGCTTAAGCCCAATGCTTTTGTATATAAAGTACTGGATGTCATTGCGAATATTGTGAGGAGTATTCCGTTCCTGATCCTTTTGATCCTTCTGATCCCGTTCACCAGAGCGCTGGTGGGACGGAGCTACGGAACAACGGCGGTCATTGTGCCGCTGACGATCGCAGCGATCCCGTTTATCGCGCGTATGGTGGAGTCGTCGTTAAAAGAAGTGGATGCCGGTGTGGTTGAAGCCGCCAAGTCGATGGGGGCGAGCACCTGGCAGATCATCACCAGGGTCCTTCTGGTGGAAGGAAAGACTTCGCTGATCATCAATGCGACCATCGCGATGGGCACGATTCTCGGATATTCCGCGATGGCCGGTACAGTCGGAGGCGGCGGTCTGGGCGACATCGCAGTAAGATATGGTTATAACAGATATCAGTACGATGTGATGTTTGTGACGGTTGCGCTTCTGATCATTCTGTTTCAGCTTTTCCAGACTTACGGAATGATGATCGCCAACCATTTTGACAGGCGTAAGGGAAATGCCATGACGGCGGTGACTCTTGTCATCTTTATCGTTATGACGGTCCTGATCGCCGTATGCGGAGGATGGGGAATACTCTCCTTTATTAAGGAGATGTTTCTTAAATAAATTTAATGCGGCCCGTGATGTAATTGCGGAGCGGGAAGCAGGCAACAAAAACGAAACGGAGGAAACATTATGAAAAAGTTGGTTGCAGCAGTTCTGACAGGAGCACTTATCGCAGGGACACTCGGAACAATGGTCTTTGCTGAAGAAAACACCGTGATCAAGGTAGCGGCTTCCGCTACACCGCACGCTGAGATCCTTGAGCAGGCAGCGCCTATTCTGGAAGAGCAGGGCTATACTCTCGATGTCACGATCTTCGATGACTATGTACAGCCGAACGAGGTAGTAGAGAGCGGTGATTTTGACGCAAACTATTTCCAGCACATTCCGTACCTGGACAGCTTCAATGAGGAGAAAGGCACACACCTGGTAAATGCAGGCGGCATTCATTATGAGCCGTTCGGAATTTATCCGGGAACAAAAGCAAGCCTTGACGAGCTGGCAGAAGGCGACACCATCGCAGTGCCGAACGATACCACAAATGAGGCGAGAGCTCTCCTTCTTCTTCAGGACAACGGCATTATCACCCTGAAGGATGGCGTAGGACTTGAAGCAACCGTCAATGATATCGAGGAGAACCCAAACAACATCGAGATCGTAGAACTTGAAGCAGCACAGGTTGCCCGTGTTGTAGAAGAGACCTCATATGTGGTCCTCAACGGAAACTATGCGCTTGAAGCAGGCTTCTCCGTAGGAAAAGACGCTCTGGCATACGAGAAGAGCGATTCCGAGGCAGCTAAGACGTACGTGAATGTCATCGCTGTAAAAGAAGGAAACGAGGAGAACGAAGGAATCAAGGCTCTCGTTGAGGTGCTTAAATCTGACGAGATCAAGCAGTTCATCAATGATACTTATGATGGAGCGGTTATTCCGTTCGAGGAGTAATAATTCGATATAACAAATGCTGCCGCTATGCGGCAGCATTTGTTATATCAGATTATTCTTTTTCGAGGGCTTTTTCAATTCTTTCGATCACGATCTTCAGCGCCTTGATCCGGGCGTACTTTTTATCCACGGACTCGAGGATATACCACGGTGCGAACTTCGTGCTGGTCTTCTGGAGCATCTCGTTGATGGCTCCTTCGTAAGCATCCCATTTCTCGCGGTTGCGCCAGTCTTCGTCGGTGATCTTCCACTGTTTTTCGGGGTTGTTCTGACGGTCGGTAAATCTCTGAAGCTGCGTATCCTTGTCGATATGCACCCAGAATTTGATGACCACTGCGCCCCAGTCTACCAGTTCTTTCTCAAACTCGTTCATTTCATTGTAAGCGCGCTTCCAGTCGTTTTCGCTGCAGAAACCTTCCAGACGTTCCACCATGACGCGGCCGTACCAGGTACGGTCAAAGATGGCAATGTGCCCGTCCTTGGGAAGTCTCGTCCAGAAACGCCACAGATAGTGGCGGGCTTTTTCGTGCGGCTCGGGGCTGGCAATCGGGTGCACTTCGAAACCACGAGGATCGAGGGCGCCGGTGATACGCTTGATGTTGCCGCCTTTGCCGGCTGCGTCCCAGCCTTCATATGTGATGATGACCGGGATTTTTTTTCGGTAGATAATGTTGTGAAGTTCTCCGAGCCTTGTCTGAAGTGCCTTGAGCTCTGTTTTATATTCTTCGTCGGTGAGCTCTTTGCCCTGCAGTTCCACATCGGCCAGCTTGGGCATCTTGACGAGCGGGAAGACGTTCTGGAGGATCGGTACGCTGTGGGCACTGTTCTGCATGGCAACTTCGATGTTCTGCACCAGCGTCTCGAGCACCTGAAGCTCTGCCCATTTGCGGTCTGACGCATCGACTATGTACCACGGAGCCTGGGAAGCGTTGGTATCTGACATGTATTTGTCGAACACTTTGCGGCAGTCTTTGTAGTGGACGTTCTCCCACTGATCATCCTCGGAGACTCTCCAAGCGGTATCTTCATTGTCCAGCAGAACTTTCATCCTCTTGGACTGCTCTTTCTGGCTGATATGCATGAAGAATTTGAGCAGAAGATAGCCATTATCGGTCAGCTGGCGCTCGAAGCGGCGAATGCTGTCGATGCGAAGTTCATACTTGTCGCCTTTGAGCTTATGGTTCAGAACTTCGCGGGTGGTTTCCTGCATCCAGCCTGCATCCAGGAAAGCGAATTTGCCCTGCTCGGGGATTTCCTTAAAATAGCGATAAAGGAATGGCCTGCGGAGTTCTTCTGCGGTAGGATCTGACATGGTGGCGACTTTGAAAAAACGCGGGTCGATGTTCTTGATGACCTTTCCGATGACACCACCTTTGCCTGCCGCGCCCCAGCCCTCAAAGAGGACCAGTACGGGGATCTTGTGGTCTTTGATCTGCATCTGCAGTTCATACAGCCTTGAACGGGCTGCTTCGAGCCGTTCTTTGAGCTGTTCTTTTTCGGGTTTTTCTTCGGGATTCCATTGTTTAAGCATAAATACACCTCGATTCCGGTAAATGGATTTCGCCTGCGGCAAACGGAACGCAGTGGGAGGCGTGAAGCCGTTTGCCGATGGGTCTTGAAAAATAGTTGTCTGATAGTATTTGTTCAGAACAGGCCGAAGCACTCGCTGCTGAGGCCGTACGAACATGATTCAGCAAGCAAAAATCCCATCGCCGGAGGCGATTTGCATGGATTTTTGCTAGTATCTGTTCATGTTCTGAACAGATACGTCTGATATTAGAATATCATATTTTGATATTATGCACAAGAAAATGAAATAAAAAAAGAAAAATTTTGTCAGTTTCGTGGTTGCTGCGGGGCATGGTGGGTTGGGGCGAGAATAGTGAGCCACGGGGATTGGTTCCTTATGGGATAATTTGACTTTCTGATTTT
>CAMNGN010000104.1 GCA_946538475.1 uncultured Blautia sp. | reverse complement strand
AATAAGCCCGAACAGTTGTCTGCTGTCGTCAATGAGGCTCTCGAAAAGTGAATACAGAGGGCCTGTATTGTCCGGACAGGCGCTTAGTTAACGGAGAGGCTAACGGGATGGCCCAAGGCCTGAAAACCCAGTAAAATCAAGGAATTCCGAAGTCGATTTTGCTCGAGTACGGTCTCAAAGCAGCTCGTAGAGCTCCGCAGTTCAGCAAACGTTGATCGGATCTCAGAAAATCAAAAGACCCCGGAAATGCAACACTTCCGGGGCTTTTTTCTATTATCGTAAAGGTTTTATATCATGACGAAACAGATTGCAGCGGCTATCTTAGCCCATGTTGATGCCGGAAAAACGACGCTTTCCGAAAGCATGCTTTACCTGTCGGGTGAGATCCGCAAGGCGGGCAGAGTGGACCACGGAGATGCCTTTCTGGACACCGATCAGATGGAGAAGGAGAGAGGAATAACCATCTTTTCCAAGCAGGCCATCATGCATCTTCCCGCTACTACATTCACCCTTCTTGACACTCCGGGGCATGTGGACTTTTCTTCCGAGATGGAAAGAACGCTGCAGGTTCCCGACTATGCCATTCTGGTGATCAGCGGGATTGACGGAGTGCAGAGCCACACAAAAACGCTGTGGCGGCTTCTGGAAAGATATCAGATCCCCACGTTTCTGTTCATCAACAAGATGGACCGTGAAGAGACGGACAGAGATTTTCTGATGAGTGATATACAGAAGCATCTAAGCGCCAACTGCCTTGCTTTTGCGCCGGGATCGGAGGAGTTCGATGAGAATCTGGCGACTTCCGACGAGAGGACGCTGGAGATCTATCTGGAAAGCGGAGAGGTTCCCGGGGAAGAAATAAAGCGACTGATCGCTGAGCGCAAAGTGTTCCCCTGTATGTTTGGCTCCGCGCTCCGTATGGAAGGCGTAAAAGAGTTCCTGAATGTTCTGGATGAATATACACTGATGCCGGAATATGACACAGAGTTTGGCGCCAGGGTGTTTAAGATCGCGAGAGACGATAAAGGAAACCGGCTGACCTATCTTAAGGTGACCGGGGGAACGCTCAAAGTCAAACAGACGTTGTCTGTCGGAAAGATCGATCAGATCAGGCTGTACTCCGGCGCGAAGTACGAGCTGTCTCCGGAAGCCCCCGCCGGTACCGTCTGCGCAGTGACCGGTCTTACGGACACCTATGCCGGACAGGGACTCGGCTTTGAAGCGGATGCGGCCAAACCGGTTCTTACCCCCGTCCTTCGTTATCAGATCATTCTTCCCCCGGACTGTGACGTGCATGTAATGCTGGGCAGACTGAAAGAACTGGAAGAGGAGGACCCCGCTCTTCATATCGTGTGGGACTCGCAGCTCCAGGAGATTCAGGCCATGCTGATGGGGGAAGTGCAGGTGCAGATCCTGAAGCGGCTGATCTGGGAAAGGTTCCATGTCGCTGCAGATTTTGGCACAGGCAATATCGTGTACCGCGAGACGATCTGCAATGCGGTCGAAGGTGTGGGGCACTTTGAACCTCTGCGGCATTATGCTGAGGTGCATCTGCTGCTGGAGCCGGGCGAGAGAGGGTCGGGGATGCAGTTCTTTACCGCATGCAGTGAGGACGTTCTTGACCGCAACTGGCAGCGGCTGATCCTGACGCATCTGATGGAAAAAGAACATATCGGAGTACTGACGGGTTCCCCGATCACGGATATACAGATCACTCTTCTTACCGGCAGAGCGCACATCAAGCATACAGAGGGAGGAGACTTCAGGCAGGCCACATACAGGGCGGTCCGCCAGGGGCTCATGAAAGCAAGATCCATGCTTCTGGAGCCTGTGTACGATTTTACCCTGGAGATTCCCGGGGAGTATCTGGGACGTGCGATCGCGGATATTCAGAGGATGCAGGGCACGATGGAAGATCCCGAGCCCGACGGAGAAGGCTATGTGATCAGAGGCCGGGCGGCAGTCTCGGAGATGCGGGATTATCAGCTGCAGGTCGCGGCGTATACCGGCGGGGCCGGCAGGTTGTTCTGCAGCTTATCCGGATATCAGCCCTGCAAGGATCAGGAGGAGATCGTATCTGCATCGGGCTATGATGCCGAAGCCGATACCGAAAATCCGGCCGGATCGGTGTTCTGCGCTCACGGTGCAGGCTTTGTTGTACCGTGGTATGAAGTCGAAGAACATATGCATCTGGAGGCTGCCTTTGTCCCCGATAAGGGACAGGAAGAGGAGCCCGAAGATATGGGTCCGGCAAGACAGAAAGGTGCTTCTTCGGGCTATGTCAGCGCGGCGGATTCCTATGCGGGCGAGCAGGAGCTGATGGCTATCTTCGAGCGGACTTACGGACCGGTCAGGAGGCGGCTTGCATCGGAATTTGCAGTAAAAAAAGTGGTGACGGCTTCCCCCGAATATAAACCGGGCAAAGCCGCAAAGCCGCAGGAGAAATATCTTCTTGTGGACGGCTACAATATGATCTTTGCCTGGGATGAGCTTCGCGAGCTGTCGAAGATTAATATTCATGCGGCGCAGGACCGTCTGAGGGACATTTTGTGCAATTACAAACCGCATTTTGGCGGTACCGTGATCCTTGTGTTCGATGCATACAAGGTGCCGGGGCATAATGAAGAAGTGACGGAATACCACAATATCTACGTGGTATACACCAAAGAAGCGGAGACGGCGGATCAGTATATAGAAAAGACGGTTCACCGGCTCGGCAAGAAAAATCAGGTGACCGTGGCGACATCGGACGGCCTGGAGCAGATCATCATCATGGGCCAGGGAGCCGTGCGGATGTCTGCGCGCGGCCTTTGGGACGAGATAAAAGATGCCGAGGCCGGAATGAGAGAGACCATACAGAACAACAGACAGAGTGCAGGAACCCTTCTTATGGAAAAAATGCCTGCAGATGTTCTGAATAAAACGGAATGACATATCATGCAGGGGCAGGCATACTGCTTTCTGCGGAAGGAGACTTACGGGACAATGGGTGAAAGACTGACAAAAAAGGATGTTGAAAAAATAGAGCAGGAGATAGAGCATCGTAAACTGGTCGTGCGAAAAGAAGCGATCGAGGCGGTAAAAGAGGCCAGAGCGCAGGGCGATCTGAGCGAGAATTTTGAATATTACGCCGCGAAGAGACACAAGAACCAGAACGAAAGCCGTATTCATTATCTGGAAAACATGCTGAAGCATGCCACGGTGATCTCGGATGCGTCTCAGTCGGACGAGGTCGGTATGGACGATCTTGTGGAGGTCTATTTTGAGGAGGATGACGAGGTCGAAAAATACAAGCTGGTCACCTCGATCCGCGGCAATTCCATGGAGAACCGCATCAGCATCGAATCGCCTATAGGAAAGGCTCTGCGCGGACACAAGGTCGGTGACCGTGTGGAAGTGAAGGTCAATGACAACTACAGCTACTATCTTGTCATAAAGTCGATAGAAAAGACGGGGAGCGAGGACGAGGATATCAGGGGCTTTTGACCGACACAGACATCGGCCGGTCAGATACCTTTTACTTGTACAGACAAACAAGATATGGTAGACTTTAACCGAAAGCCTGCGGACCGGACCTGCGGTACCCGACGGCAGTGGATTGTCGGGTACTTTAAACTGCAGAGCAGCAGGATATTGGTCCTCTGCGGGTGATATTGTGAAAGGGGCAGATAGAGGGATGAATGAGCCGGTACTTGTAGTAATGGCTGCCGGAATGGGGAGCCGTTTCGGAGGCCTCAAGCAGATCGAGCCGATGGATCCGGAAGGACATATTATCATGGACTTCTCCATCTTCGACGCTGTAAGGGCAGGATTTAAGAAAGTTGTTTTTATCATTAAACGTGAGAACGAGCAGGATTTCAGATCGGTGATCGGAGACCGGGTCAGCCGGTTTATCGAAGTCCGGTACGCTTTTCAGGAGCTGCAGAACATTCCCGAGGGATTTGAGGTCCCCGAAGGCAGAGTTAAACCGTGGGGCACGGGACATGCTGTTCTGAGTGCAAAAGATCATATTGACGGCCCGTTTGTCGTGATCAATGCCGATGACTATTACGGCGTTCATGCCTTCCAAATGGCCTATGATTTCCTTACTGCCCATGAGGATCGCCCGGGAGAGTACATGATGGTCGGCTACAGGCTGATGAACACGCTGACGGACAACGGACATGTGGCACGCGGCGTGTGTGTGACCGACGAGCAGGGGATGCTTAAAGAGATCCACGAGAGGACGCATATCATCAAAAAAGGTGAGGGCGCCGCTTATACCGAGGACGAGGGGAAAACTTTCACGGATATTCCGGCAGACAGCACGGTATCCATGAATATGTGGGGATTTTCCTCCTCCTTCCTTGCAGAGCTTGCGGCTCGTTTCCCGGCTTTCCTGGAGCAGGGGATAAAGGAGAATCCGCTTAAGTGTGAATATTTCCTTCCGTTTGTCGTCGATGAACTGCTGAAGGAGGGCAAAGCCACCGTGGAGGTGCAGACATCCGAGGACAGATGGTACGGTGTGACCTATAAAGAAGACAAGCCGATGGTGACGGAAGCATTTCAGCGTCTGAAGGACGGGAATGTATATCCGCAGCATCTTTGGGACGAGCTTTAATGGAGCGTGTTTAACAATCATAAAGGAGGATAAGACAATGGCGATTCTTGTAACCGGTGGTGTGGGCTTTATCGGAAGTCATACCGTGATCGAACTGCAGAATGCAGGGTACGATGTGGTGGTAGTCGACAATCTCTGCAATTCCAGCGAAAAGTGTCTCGAAAGGGTCGAACAGATCACAGGAAAGAAAGTTCCTTTCTATAAAGCGGATATCCGCGATCGTGAGGCTCTTGAGGACATATTCAGCAAAGAAGACATTGATTCCTGTATTCATTTTGCCGGCCTGAAGGCGGTGGGAGAATCTGTTCAGAAGCCCTGGGAGTATTACGACAATAATATCAATGGTACATTGGTGCTGGTCGATGTGATGAGAAAGCATAATGCCAAGAATATCATCTTTTCCTCCTCAGCGACAGTCTATGGTGATCCTGCGTTCATTCCGATCACCGAGGAGTGCCCCAAGGGACAGTGTACAAATCCGTACGGCTGGACAAAATCCATGCTTGAGCAGATCCTCTCGGATATCCAGAAGGCAGATCCCGAATGGAACGTTGTACTCCTTCGTTACTTTAACCCGATCGGTGCGCATAAGAGCGGCCTGATCGGTGAAAATCCCAACGGTATTCCGAACAATCTGATGCCTTACATCACACAGGTGGCGGTTGGAAAGCTGGCACAGCTCGGTGTTTTCGGCAACGATTACGACACACCGGACGGCACAGGCGTGCGTGATTATATTCATGTGGTAGACCTGGCAAAAGGGCATGTGAAGGCGCTGAAGAAGCTGGAGGATAACTCGGGACTCAATATTTATAACCTTGGTACGGGCCAGGGCTACAGCGTCCTGCAGATCGTAGAGAATTTTGAGAAGGCAACGGGAGTGAAGATCCCTTACGTGATCAAGCCTCGTCGTCCCGGCGACATTGCGACCTGCTATGCGGATGCTTCGAAGGCGGAGCGTGAGCTTGGCTGGGTGGCCGAGAACGGGATCCTGGAGATGTGTGCGGATTCCTGGAACTGGCAGTCGCACAACCCGAATGGGTTTGAAGATTAAAGAGCCGGTGTAACCGGAACCTCCTCGAGCAAGGCGTGTCCGCCTTGCTCGCAGGGGGCTTTTTTGGTTATGTTACGATTCACTTCCCGACAGCTCATCCCCCGCAGTACGCCACAGCCCGAAGTGGCATCAGTCTGTGAACCGGTACCTGCTGATCCTCAGAGCCAACAGGCTAAGAAAAACTAATACTTCCTGCTCAGCAAAGGCTTCGCGGAAGAGTTTTTCTAAGCCTGTTGTCTCTTCGGGCAGGCACAACGGTTCACAGCCTGATGCCACTTCGGGCTGTGGCGTGCTGCGAGGGATGAGCTGTCGGGAAGTGAATCGTAACATTTTTTTGTACACAGATTAATCACAGTCTTCCCATTTTTTGAACACATTTAGATACTATAGTAGTCCCAGATTCAAAAACAAAGACATAAACAAAGACGGGCGGCAGTTTTTCCGCCGATGCCGGATGATCCCGGCGATCTGATGAGGAGGACATGTTATGAAGAACAGATATCTTGCATTGATTCTTGGAGCGATGATCGTAACAGCTCAGGTTCCCGCGTTTACAATTCCGGCGCAGACACAGACGAAAGAGGCAGAAACGCAGGAGACGGACGAGAAGGAGCCTCCGGCAAAGCCTGAAGGTGAAGAGCCGCCTGCTATGCCGGACGGTGAAGAACCTCCTGCAAGGCCTGATGGAGAGGCACCGGACGGAGCGCCGGGAGAGATGCCTCCGGAGATGCCGGATGGAGAAGCACCAAACGGAGCACCCGGAGGAGCACCGGGTATGCCCGGCGGACAGGGCGGCCCCGGAAGCAGCGGCGTTGACAGCTATGCTGCCGCTAACGAATATTCTTCCGACCAGACAGTCACCGGTCTCACGATCTCGTCGACCGGAACGGATGAAAACGCAGTTCTGGTGGACAACGGCGCATCCGTAACGTTTGACAATGTTACCGTGACCAGGGAATCGGAGGACAGCAAGGGCGGAGACGATTCCAGTTTTTATGGTGTAGGCGCCGCGATACTTGCAACCGACGGCACCGCGTATATTACAGATTCTGAGATCACCACGAACGCTTCGGGTGCCGCAGGTGCGTTTGCCTACGGTGACGGCACGGTCTATATCGCCGATACGACGATCGATACAAGCAAGGATACATCGGGCGGAATCCACGCGGCAGGAGGCGGAACGCTTTATGCGTGGAACGTAAATGCCGAGACCGACGGACAGTCGGCAGCAGCCATCAGAAGCGACAGAGGCGGCGG
>CAMNGN010000103.1 GCA_946538475.1 uncultured Blautia sp. | reverse complement strand
ATCCGGGCGATAAGACGCGGGAATGCGTATGGAATACCGGGGAATATTCAGCCGGAACAGGAACAGGCCGGGGAGCTTATTCGAATCAAGGATGTTAACAGGGGAGACCTGATAGAACTTACAGTTACCTTGTAATGTAACGGAAAACCCGCGAAGCAGATTGTTGATTACCTTTGTCACACAAAAAAACAGAGCTGCCGTGCCGGACATTTCTATGCATGAATGCATTTTTAATGTTTGGCGCGGCAGCTTTTTTGCAAACCGGTAATTACTTGTTATTCTCAATCTGATTTGTTATAGTAGTAGCTGAAAAAACAGGGAGGGAGATACCGATGGCAACGATCAAGGATGTTGCCCGGCAGGCCGGCGTCTCGGTTGCGACGGTGTCCCGGGTATTGAATAATAAGGATAAAGTAAACGAAAAGACCCGAGCTGCTGTCGAGAAGGCGCTGCGTGAACTGGATTATCACCCAAATGATTTTGCGAGGGCTTTGGTTAAGACCAACGAGTCACGTATTGTGGCGATGATCTCTGTGTCTCCGAATCACCCTTTCTTTGGAGAACTGATCTTTCATATTGAAGAAGCTCTTTCGGAGCGCGGCTACAAGCTATTGCTTCTTACTTCGTACATGAACGAGGAAAAAGAGAAAAAGTGCGCCGAGCTGATCAACGGGCGGATGATCGACGGGCTGATCATCGGCAGCTATCCGCTTGCAGATCCGGTCCTTCTGAATCTGCCGCTTCCTGCGGTGGCAGTCGAGACAGCGCCGGGAGAAGGAATCCCCTATGTCATGAGCGACGAGTATCAGGGCGGAGTTCTGGGAACAAGACATCTTATCGCTAAGGGCTGTAAAAACCTTGTTATGATCGGAGGCACGACCGGACTTGAGGGGACAGATCGCAGGATGAATGAGCGGGAAAGAGGGTTCGTGGAGATCTGTGAAAAGAATGGAATAAACTACCGGATCTTTTACACGGATGCAGAGATGATCCGCAGCATGGATTATTTTACGCTGATCAATCGGATCTTCTTTGAATTTCCCGAGGTGGATGGCGTCTTTGCCAATTCCGATTCGATCGCGGCGGAGGTGCTGCAGACCGCTTCGGCCATGGGATATTCTGTCCCTGAGGATCTTAAGGTGGTGGGGTTTGACGGAACGTATATCAGCCGGCTTACCAACCCGCCGATCACTACGGTTGCGCAGGATATAGAAAGCCTGGCGGATCAGACGGTGGAAACGCTTGTTGCGATGATGGCGGGAAGGCCGTTTCAGGAGAAGACGATCGTTCCGGTAAAACTGGTGCAGAGAAGAACAACGTGAAAGGAAGTTGAATATGGGCATCCCGGTACAACACAAAATAACTTCTTACATTCTTAAATGCATTGTTGTCGTTTCGGCGGTGGCGGGGGTTCTTTTGAGCTATTACGCCGGAAGGTATTCTTTCATGGGTGGCAGCAGAGTCTTTATGTTCTTTACCATCCAGTCGAACATCGCTATCGCTGTGATCTGTCTGATCGGCGGCATCATGATGATGAAGGACAGAGCGGTAAAGGACTATTGGTATGTGATCAAGTTTGTCGGGACCGTTGCCATAACACTCACGGGTGTGGTGTTCTGCTTTGTTCTGGCACCGACGATGGGAAGTCATGCCTGGAGACCGCATAATGTGCTCACGCATGTGATCGTTCCCCTGGCGGCTGTCTTTGACTTTTTTGTGACAGGAAGATACGGAAAGATCAAAAAGAAATATGTTTTGTTTGTCACACTGCCGCCGCTTGCTTACGTGATCTACGCGGGCATAGGCTATGTGGCCGGATGGCAGTTTGCGGAAGGGATTAACTATCCCTACTTTTTCCTCAACTGGGGAAGTCCCGCAGGGGCATTTGGATTTACGAAAGAACTGCCTTATATGGGGTGCGTGTGGTGGATCCTCGCGCTGTTTGTTTTTCTGATCATTGTCGGATATATTTATCTGAAGATACTGGATCTGCTCGCAAGAGGGAACAGCTGAGATATGTGCGGAACAGCCGGACATAACGTGAGCTGTTTTCTGACCGATGCAGACAAAACCGATCGACACAAGCATTCGGCAGACGTGTAAGCGCTGTAAAGCCCGGCGGATTGCCGAAGGATACAAATTTGGAAAGAGAAGATTAATATCATGCCGGGACTCGGAACAATTATCAATGTTGTTTTTATCATCCTGGGCGGCACGGCCGGAGTGCTCTTTGGCAGCAGGCTCAAGGAGAATATGAGAGAGACGCTGCTGCTGGCAAATGCAGTGGCTGTTCTTTTTATCGGAATATCGGGAGCGCTGCAGCAGATGTTCACTGCGGCAGAAAACGGTACATTACAGTCTTCGGGAACGATGATGATGATCGCAGCGCTGGGAATCGGGGCTGTGGTCGGTGAATTCATCGATCTGGAAGGGAAAATCGAAAAATTTGGAGAGTGGCTGAAGAGGAAGACCGGGAACAGTGGGGACGCCGGCTTTGTCGGGGCGTTTGTGACCGCTTCCCTCACGGTGTGCATCGGCGCGATGGCGATCGTGGGTTCCATCGAGGACGGCGCGGCCGGCAATCACTCGATTTTGTTCGCGAAGGCGGTGCTGGATATGATCATTATCATGGTCATGGCGGCGTCGCTCGGAAAAGGATGTATTTTTTCGGCGATTCCCGTGGGAATTCTTCAGGGTACCGTGACGGCGCTTGCCGTACTGATCAGGCCGTACATTACGGACGCGGCGATGAACAACCTGTCGCTCGTGGGATCGGTACTGATTTTCTGCGTGGGCGTCAATCTGTTTTGGGGTAAAAAGATCAGGGTAGCAAATCTTTTGCCGTCGCTGATTATAGCGGCTGCCTGGGCAGGGTTCGGCTTTGCATAATGAACTTGATATCGGATCGTCGCCTGTGATGACGGAATTTCCGATTTTCTTGTGATAATGCCGGAAATCCTGAAGAAAGAGTTGGTAATGACGATCGGAAGAGGGGAGAGAGCCATGGCACTAAAGATCGTACGTAACGATATCACAAAAATGAACACGGAAGCTATCGTGAATACGGCAAATGAAAATCCTGTCGTGGGACCGGGCGTTGATACCGCTGTGTATATAGCAGCGGGATTCGATGAGCTTCTTAAGTACAGAAAAGAGCATATAGGCCATGTCCCCGAGGGGGAAGCTTTTATTACACCGGGTTTCGGTCTTCCGTCCCGCTACATTATCCATGCGGTAAGTCCGCTGTACAAAGGCGGAAAATCGGGTGAAGAAATGAAGCTGCGTTCGTGCTACAGGAAAAGCCTGAGGCTCGCTAAGAATAACGGAATCCGCTCGATCGCGTTTCCTCTGATCTCCACAGGCAGCTTCGGGTATCCGAAAGAGGAAGGCATGCTGATCGCTGTGGATGAGATCAACGCTTTTCTCCTGGGCAGTGAGATGGAGATATACCTGGTCGTGTTTGACGAGAAGGCGTCTTCGCTTGGAGGAAAGCTTTATCCGGGGCTGGAAGAGTATATCGACCGGCACTATGTGGAGCGAAGGGTCCGCGAAGAATATGACGAGGGCTTTTCTTCGCCGAGAGCTTCGGCAGCAAGACCTTCTTATCGTGCGGGGAGAGAATACAACGCTTCCCCAAAAGCACGTGGTGAAAAGAAGGAAAAAGATTCTTTCTTCTCGGTGTTCAGAAGAAGGCGGCAGGAGCCGGAGGAAGATAATACGGCGTCCGGATCATTTGCCGCGAATATGCCTATGCCGAAAGAGGAAGAAGATTATACTGTATCCGGTTCGTTCGCTGCAAATGCGTCTATGGCGGGATCTGCGTCCCCCTATGAGGATGAAGACGAGTATTTGGACTTCGGTTCGCAACATGAAAGCAGACTGCAGGAACGCATGAGCCATCTGTCAGATACATTTTCGCAGTATCTTCTCTACCTGATCGAATCTAAGCATATGACGAACGCGGAGGTGTATAAGCGGGCGATCGTGGATAAAAAGATCTTCTCCAAGATTAAGAATAACGTGAATTATCATCCGCAGAAGCTTACGGCCCTTTGCCTGTGCGTCGGCGCTAAGCTTAACCTGGACGAGTCTAAGGATCTGCTGGCCAGGGCGGGCTATGCGCTGTCACCCTGCGACAAGACGGATATCATCTTTTCTTATTTTATCGAGAATGAGATCTATGACATGATCGAGCTGGATATACAGCTTGAGGAGCATGATCTGCCATGTATCATTGCATGAGTAAATGGGGACGTATCTCTCCGATTCATTTTTGCTCGTAAAAATGAGTCGGAGAGATACGTCCCCATTTACTTGTGTCACCGATAAGAGACATCTACATTCACCATTATTTATGAATTTCTCCGTACGACTTGCTTTATGAAGCCCGAAAAGGACAACCACAAACAATATATCCTGCGTCATTCTCCGTACGACACGCATTGTGAAGCCTGAAAAGAACGACTACATACGACATTTCCTGCGTTATTCTCTGTATAACTTGACTTCTTTTGAGTTAGAAAAGGTCGTTCGCAAAGCGACCGGTCAAATTTTTTTTTATTGTATAATAGGCCCAACAACAGAAAAAAACCAAAGAATTACAAAAAAGGGAGGGCTATATTATGCGTAAAGGTTTGACAGAAGTAGTTTTTATTCTCGACAGAAGCGGCTCCATGAGCGGCCTGGAGGCAGACACGATCGGTGGCTTTAACTCTCTGATCGAAAAGCAGAAGAAAGAAGAGGGCGAGGCGCTTATCTCCACCGTCTTGTTTGATGACCGCACCGAGGTTTTATATGATCGTGTGCCGGTAAAGAAGGTGGAGCCGATGAACGACAGACAGTACTACGTGAGAGGCTGCACGGCGCTTCTGGACGCGGTGGGCGGTGCCATCCACCATATCGCGAACGTGCATAAGTACGCACGCGAGGAGGATCGCCCGGAAAAGACACTGTTCATCATCACTACGGACGGCATGGAAAACGCCAGCCGTATCTACAATTACCGTGAGGTAAAAGAGATGGTGGAGAAGGAGCAGAAGAAGTACGGCTGGGAATTTCTTTTCCTTGGCGCCAACATCGATTCCGTGCAGGTGGCGGGCAGATTCGGTATCAGAGCCGATAGAGCGATGAACTACGAGTGTGACAGTGCGGGTACTGCTACAAACTTCCGCGCATTGTCCCGGACAGTGTCGGCCGTGAGACAGGCGGAGTCCGAAGAAGAAGTGGACAGAGTGGTGTATGCATGTACTGCCCCGATCCGCGCGGACTACAGGAAGAGACATAAAAAGTAAAGAATACCGATGAGTTGCGGGGACAGGTTTCCTGACTCATTCTGCGGCAAGCCACGGGCTGAGCCAAAGAACGCACCTGCCATCGTGCCGCAAAGAGAAGAAAAAGGGACCGGGCGACGATAAATCGTCCGGTCCCTTGAAAAATATACCGGAATTGTATATAATGCTTTTGTAAACAGCAAAAAGTTAACAAATAGCCTGAAGGCATATCAAGGAAAGGACAATTCTGTAATGGAAAATGTATTTATTATGGATCACCCCCTCATTAAACACAAGATTTCGATGTTACGCGATCAGAACACCGGAACCAACGAAT
Source organism: uncultured Blautia sp. (assembly GCA_946538475.1). GTDB lineage: Bacteria > Bacillota > Clostridia > Lachnospirales > Lachnospiraceae > Blautia_A. Next base: position 1,386 of record CAMNGN010000103.1, on the reverse strand, counting down.
TCCGTAAACTGGTCGAGGAGATCGGTATTCTGATGGGATATGAGGCACTCAGAGACCTTCCGACCGAGCTTGTTGAAGTGACTACACCGCTTGAAACATGCATGACGCCAATGATCTCAGGCAAAAAGCTGGCAATCATCCCGGTGCTTCGTGCCGGCCTTGGCTTTGTCAATAGCATTCTTACACTTGTTCCTTCCGCAAAGGTTGGACATATCGGACTTTATCGTGACCCGGAAACACATGCTCCTCACGAGTATTATTGTAAGCTGCCCGAAAACATCGATGAGCGTATCGCGATCGTTGTGGATCCGATGCTTGCAACAGGCGGTTCAGCCTGCGCAGCAGTCGATTTTATCAAGCAGAAGGGCGGCAAGAATATCAAATTCATGTGCCTTATCGCAGCACCCGAGGGACTTGAGAAGCTTCATGCAGAGCATCCGGATGTGCAGATTTATGTCGGCAATCTTGACAGATGCCTGAACGAGAACGCATACATCTGCCCGGGCCTGGGCGATGCGGGCGACCGTATCTTCGGAACAAAATAAAAATGAAACAGGGGGACGGTTCCTCGTTCCACTTGCAAAGACAGAGAACCGTCCCCTGTCTTTGCAAGTGGAACGAGGAACCGTCCCCCTGTTTCATTTTTGTGCTTGACATATGCTTCTTAATGTGTTAATTTACTCTAGAACGCTGCCGAAGACAGCAGGTACCGTAAGGTGTAAGTGCGGTGAGCACGCCTGCCGAGGACGAGTATACTCAGGAATTTTGAGGTCTTACTGTCTTGCAGTAGGACCTTTTTCTATATCACTCCCGTGCGGCGGTAATCAAAATCTATAAGGAGGTGTACCATTTTCATGGCAAAGGTAGAACTGAAACAACCGATCGTAGATGAAATCGCCGGCGTCGTTGAAGGCGCGCAGGCCGTAGTGCTTGTTAACTACAGTGGCCTTACTGTTGACCAGGATACTGCGTTCCGTAAGGAAATGAGAGAAGCCGGTATTCAGTACAAGGTCTACAAAAACACAATGATGCATCGTGCTTTTGCAGGGACAGAGTTTGAGAAGCTGGCTGAGCATCTTAACGGTACCAACGCTCTGGCGGTATCTAAAGATGATGCAACTGCTCCGGCTAGAGTCATTGCAAAATTTGCAAAGCAGTACAACAAGCTTGAGATGATCGCAGGTGTCATTGAAGGCAACTACAACGATGCGAACGGAATGAAGGCTCTCTCCGAGATCCCGTCGAGAGAAATCCTTCTCGGAAGACTGTTTGGCAGCATGCAGTCCCCGATCGCAAATCTGGCTCGAGTACTCAACCAGATCGCCGAGAAAGATGGCGAAGCTGCTCCGGCAGAAGAAGCTGCTCCCGCAGCAGAATAATAGTACA
>CAMNGN010000102.1 GCA_946538475.1 uncultured Blautia sp. | reverse complement strand
CCCAGCACGATGATCTTTTTCCTGTCCGAAACGACGGACTCGTTTTCCTCCTCGTATGTGGAGTAAAAATACGGCACGTAGCTGTCAAACTCGCCGGCGCAGGTGTCGATCATCTTGTAGACCGGCGCGATTTTGTAACGGCCCCTCAGCAGCCTGATCTCTTCCTCCTCACATCCGGTCAGTTCAGCGATATACGAGTCCGAGAAGCCCATGCGCTTGGCTTCGCAGAGTAACTCCTTATCGATCAAAGGCACATCCGCAGACCAATAATCGCCTGCTTCTCTGTCAATCAAAGCCGATTCCACGAAACGATGTTCAGCTGCTCCCCTGTCATCTGCTTTTTTGTCGATCGAAAATGCCTCTGTGGATCGATGCCCGGCTGCCTCCTCCAGTCTTTTCTCAAACGAGACGATCCTGCTGATCTTGTCCAGAAAGAACATGTCGATCGCGGTCCTCGTGTATATCACCTGCGGATCTACGCCCAGCCACAAAAGCTCCGAGATTGCATAGATACGGTCGTCCGTTCCTTCTTCAATATATTTAAGAAGCTTTCGGATGGCTTCCTTCCGGTTTTCCGGCTCCGGCTTATCCGAAAGTGCCTTCACATCAAACTTGGCCAGATGAATATGATTCTTTCCATCCTCCAGAGAACGTATGGCCTTCAGCAGGCTCTCCTCGAACGTCCTGCCCACGCTCATGGTCTCGCCCGTGGCCTTCATCTGTGTGGAAAGCACGTTGGACGCCAGCGTAAATTTGTCGAACGGGAAGCGCGGCATCTTCGTCACCACATAGTCGAGGGCCGGCTCGAAGCACGCGGGCGTATTGGCAAGCTGAATCTCGTCCAGATCCATCCCCACGGCGATCTTTGCCGAAACTCTCGCGATCGGGTATCCGGTCGCCTTGGATGCCAGCGCGGATGACCGCGATACACGGGGATTCACCTCTATCACATAGTACGCAAAAGACTCCGGATCCAGCGCAAACTGGACGTTGCATCCTCCCTTTACCTGAAGGGCCCGGATGATCCTCACCGCGCTGTCCCGAAGCATATGATATTCTTTGTTTGTGAGTGTCTGGCTTGGCGCCACGACGATCGAATCGCCGGTATGTATGCCTACAGGATCCAGGTTTTCCATGTTGCAGACCGTAATGACGGTGTCGTTTGCGTCCCTGATCACCTCGTACTCGATCTCTTTAAATCCCCTGATGCTCTTCTCCACCAGCACCTGATGTACAGGCGAGAGAGAAAGCGCGTGTTTCATCCGCTCACGCATCTCTTCCTCGTTCGAGGCAAATCCGCCGCCTGTACCTCCGAGGGTGAAGGCAGGTCTCAATATCACCGGGTAGCCGATCCGTTTTGCCGCCTCCAGACCGTCCTCTATGCTGAAAGTGATTTCAGAAGGAACGACAGGTTCGCCCAGCTCTTCGCACAGCTCCTTGAACTGTTTTCTGTCCTCAGCTCTGCGGATGCTTGCCGCGTCGGTTCCCAGAAGCTCTATCTCGCACTCGTCAAGGACCCCCTGATCAAAAAGTGCCAGCGACAGATTGAGGCCGGTCTGCCCGCCGATGCCCGGGATGATCGCGTCGGGCCTCTCGTATCGGCAGATCCGCGCCATGTATTCCGGTGTCAGGGGCTCCATATAGACCTTGTCGGCGATCGAATGGTCTGTCATGATCGTGGCCGGGTTGGAGTTGGCCAGGATCACTTCATATCCCTCTTCTTTTAAGGCAAGGCAGGCCTGTGTCCCCGCATAGTCGAATTCCGCGGCCTGCCCGATGACGATCGGACCCGAGCCTATGACCAGTATCCTTCTGATGTCTGTCCGCTTTGGCATTTTCTGACCTCACGTTCCTTTTCCATTAACTCTGTAAACTCTGCAAATAAGTGTGTGCTGTCCTGCGGTCCCGGCGCGCTCTCGGGGTGGAACTGTACTGACAGCAGTTTTTCTTTCTCGCTGTACAGCCCTTCCACGGTGGAATCGAGCAGGTTGATGTGCGAGGCTGTAAGTCCGGTTCCTCTGAGGCTGTCCTCGTCCACCGCATAGCTGTGATTCTGGCTCGTCACTTCGATCCTTCCTGTACGGAGGTCCTTGACCGGATGGTTTCCTCCTCGATGTCCGAAATGAAGCTTATATGTTTTGGCCCCGCAGGAAAGTGCCAGCAACTGGTGTCCCAGGCATATCCCGAATATCGGACATTTCCCTCTGAGGCCGCGCAGTGTTTCGATGACTTCCGGGACATCCACCGGGTCTCCCGGTCCGTTCGACACCAGAACTCCATCGGGAGAAAGTGCCAGGATCTCTTCGCTTCGGGCATCATACGGTACGATCGTCACATTGCAGTGATTCCGGTTCAGCATGCGCACGATGTTCGACTTCATCCCGCAGTCGATAACTACCACCTGAAAACGAGGGTTCGATGTACGGCTATACCATATTTTTCTGCTGCTGCAGCGCTTCACGGCGTCGTGCGGTACCTCGGTGTCCCCGATGATCCGAAGTCCTTCCTCGAGAGGCAGGGCGGCATCCGTGATCAGCCCCCTTCCCGTTCCTTTGTCACGGATGCGCCGCACCAGCTTTCTTGTATCTATCCCACAGAGGCCGGGAATGTGATTTTCCTCCAGGAGCTCGCTTATCGAGCATGTGGAACGAAAATTGGATGGATTTTCGCACAGATCCCGCACGATCAGCGCCGTGGGGGAGATTCTTCTGCTTTCAAAATCCTCCGCCGCTATCCCGTAGTTTCCGATCAGCGGGTAGGACATCACCACGGCCTGATCCGTGTAGGAGGGATCAGAAAGGATCTCCTGGTAGCCGGCCATTGAGGTATTGAAGACGATCTCGCAAACCGTGTCTTTTTTCTCTCCGAATCCCATCCCCAAAAATTCGCTGCCGTCTTCCAGGATCAGCTTTCTGTCCATTTTCATTTTCCTCTCTCAATATACCGAGAACAGCAGCTTGCCGTAACTCGGGAACGGCCAGCACTTCTCGGATGTCAGCATCTCTGCCTCGTCCACGTATTTTCTGAGCTCGTCCATCTTCGGCAGCACATCGTCCCTCACCGCTTCGGATGTACTGATGATATCTTCGTACCCCTTGAGCTCTTTCAGGGCTCCTTCCAGCGCCTCTGTCTTCTCTAGGATACAATCTGTCAGCTCCGAGAGCCTCTCCATCGTGGAGATCTCGTAGTTGCACTTCACATATTTGCTCACCGATTTCATCAGGGATGTCGACTTGGCCAGGCTGTACAGATATCCTTCGATCGCCGGCAGGTAGTTCTTCCTTACCATATCGACCATCGTGTGGCCTTCGATGTTCACGGTCTTGCAGTAGTTTTCCAGCATGATCTCGCAGCGGGAATGCAGCTCGGTTTCCGTGAAGACCTTGTGCGAGATCAGCATGTCCATGTTCTTTTTGTCCAGAAGATGCGGCATGGCGTCCGCCGTGGTCTTCAGGTTGGAGAGGCCGCGCACCTCTGTCGCTTCTTTGACCCATTCTTCGCCGTAACCGTTTCCGTTGAACAGGATCCTCTCGTGCTGCTTGATGGTCTCTTTGATGAGCTCGTGCAGCTCGCCCTCAAAGTCCTCGGCTTTTTCGAGCTTATCCGCGTACTGTTTGAGGCTCTCGGCCACGGCGGCATTCAGCATCATATTGCAGCACGCTATGCTGTTAGAAGAACCGAGGGAGCGGAACTCAAACTTGTTTCCGGTAAAGGCAAAAGGTGATGTACGGTTGCGGTCTGTCGTATCTCTCGAGAAACGGGGAAGCGAATGTACGCCGAGTTTCATCACTACTTTCTCTGTACCTTCGTAAGCGGTGTCATTCTTGATGGATTCGAGTATCGCGGTCAGTTCATCTCCCAGGAATACGGAGATAATTGCGGGCGGTGCCTCGTTAGCGCCGAGACGATGGTCGTTTCCTGCTGTCGCTACGGAAAGACGAAGGAGATCCTGATAGTCGTCCACTGCCTGGATGACAGCACAGAGGAAAAGCAGGAACTGGGCGTTTTCGTAAGGCGTCTCGCCCGGTGCCAGAAGGTTGACTCCCGTGTCGGTTGCCATCGACCAGTTGTTGTGCTTCCCGGATCCATTTACTCCGGCAAAAGGTTTCTCGTGAAGCAGGCAGGCCATTCCATGTTTGCGTGCTACCTTCTGCATAATCTCCATCGTAAGCTGGTTGGTATCTGTAGCCACATTCGTCGAGGAATAGATCGGGGCAAGCTCGTGCTGTGCCGGGGCCACTTCGTTGTGCTCTGTCTTTGCCAGAATGCCAAGTTTCCAGAGTTCGTTGTTCAGGTCCTCCATGAAGGCTGAAACTCTCGGCTTGATCGCTCCGAAGTAATGGTCATCCAGCTCCTGGCCTTTCGGCGGCATTGCGCCAAAAAGGGTTCTTCCCGTATAGATCAGATCCGGTCTCTGTTCAAACACTGACTGATCGATGAGGAAATATTCCTGCTCGGGTCCGACACTCGTGCGTACATATTTGACTTCTTTTCCGAACAGCTTCAGGATCCTGCGGGCTTGTCTGTCCAGCGCCTGCATGGAACGGAGCAGCGGTGTTTTCTTGTCCAGCGCGTCTCCCGAGTACGAGCAGAAGGCGGTCGGGATGCAGAGGGTGTGGTCCTTAATAAATGCGTAGGATGTCGGGTCCCATGCGGTGTAGCCTCTGGCTTCGAAGGTTGCGCGGAGGCCGCCTGAGGGGAACGAGGAAGCATCGGGCTCGCCTTTGATCAATTCTTTTCCCGAGAACTCCATGATCACGCCGCCGTCCGGTGATGGGGAGATAAAGCTGTCGTGCTTCTCCGCCGTCACGCCTGTGAGGGGCTGGAACCAATGAGTAAAGTGTGTTGCGCCGTGTTCCACAGCCCAGTCGCGCATCTCGGTGGCGACAGCCTCGGCCACGTATTCTTCCAGGCGGGCGTTTTCGTCGATCGTCTTTCTCAGTGAGCGGTATACTTTTGCGGAGAGCCTTGCTCTCATCTCTCGGTCGTCAAATACCATCGATCCGAACAGTTCCGGTACGGTTTCTTTTTTCATGGGGGTTCTCCTTTCTTTTTTCCTTTTTGCGTGAAGCGCACATTTGCGATCCGCTTCGCTGTTTGCTCATGAACCTCAGCTGCCTTCGGTGGCTCCCGGTTCAAAAAAAGTGAAAGGCGCCCCGGTTCTTTCTAATTCAGAACCAAGACGCCATTGTCTTTAACTTATTATCTTCGTCGTTCCTCGGCTGCGCATTATATTTAAATAATCTCTCTTATTTCCCGCTGTCTCCATAATTCGCGAGCACCCTTGCTGAGGGATCTGACACATTGCAGCCTTCCCAGTTTCGGTTTGGCATCCAGAAATCTACTACCATCTCCGACTGACCGGGGTAATATTTTTCAAATATATCCCTGTAAAGCAGTGACTCTTTTGTGAATGGTACAGCGTGTTTATATTTTTGAATGCCGGCTTCATATTCTTCATCCGTATATGCAGCTTCGGCATATTCGGCCAGGTCGTCCTTCAATGAATGTCCAACCGCATCGGAGAAGGCTGCCTTTTCTCTCCACAGGATGCTTTCGGGGATCAGCTTGTCCTTCTCGAACGCATGTCGCAGCAGGTATTTGCCTTTTCCGTATCTGTTCATCTTTCTCTCGGGATCGATTGCCATACAGTAGTCCACAAAGTCCAGATCTCCGAAAGGCACCCTTGCCTCCAGTGAGTGAACGCTTATACAGCGATCCGCCCGCAGCACATCGTACATGTGGAGCTCTCTGATCCTTTTTTCTGCCTCTTTTTGGAATTCTTCAGCGTTAGGCGCAAAGTCCGTATATTTGTACCCGAAGATCTCGTCCGAAATCTCGCCGGTCAGAATAACGCGGACATCCGAATCCTCGTGGATCGCCTTGCACACCAGGTACATGCCTATGGATGCGCGGATTGTCGTGATGTCATAGGTGCCGAGGGCCGCGATCACCGGCTCCAGTGCGTCGATCACGTCCTGTTTGCTGATAATGACCTCGTGGTGATCCGAATGAATGTAGTCAGCCACCTCTCTTGCGTATTTGAGGTCGATCGCATCCGTATCCATGCCGATCGCCCAGGTTTTCAATGGCTTGTCCGAGAGGCTTGCCGCGATTCCGCACACCAGGGAGGAATCCAGACCGCCTGAAAGCAGGAACCCTATCGGGGTGTCCGAATCGAGGCGTTTTTTCACGCCGGCGATCAGCAGGTCATGGATCATTTCATCCGTTTTTTCAGGTGAGTCGCTTCTGTAGGCTTCGACCTTCGACATGTCGCGGTATTCGATAAACTTCCCGTCTTTAAAATAATGGCCCGGTGGGAACGGCATGATCTTGTCGACCAGTTCTGTCAGGCCTTTTGGCTCCGACGCGAATACATATGTTCCGTCTTCTCTGACGCCGTAGTAGAGAGGCCTTATTCCGATCGGATCTCTGGCTGCGATGTAGGTATCTTCCGCGATGTCATAGAGGATCATCGCATATTCCGCATCCAGCATTTTGAACATTTCTGTTCCGTACTCGCGGTAGAGGGCCGGAAGGATCTCGCAATCCGAATCGCTCAGAAAATGGTATCCTTTTTGGATCAGTTCTTCTTTAAGCGGGCGGAATCCGTAGATTTCTCCGTTGCATACCAGCAGGAGTTCACTTTCCGGGGGAGCCTGATACTGATTCTCCGATATCTTCATATTAGAAAAAGAGCAGGAGGAGTGATTACCGTATGCAAACGGCTGCATACCTTCTTCTGTCAATCCCATGATGGATAGCCGGTTAAAACCGAGCCATCCGTTGCCTGTCCACACGACCCTTGATGCATCCGGTCCACGTGAATGTGTTTTGCGGAGTGCATTATTGATGTCATTAAAATCTCCGTCTTTACCGCAAAAACCCAATATCGAGCACATGGCACACACCTCCGTTCTTTTTTCTGTATAAAGACAAAGGCGCCTTGGATATCCAATCCAAGACGCCTTTGTCTTTATGAGTCTGAATTATAATTCCTTAAAAAAGGATTGTCAAGGATTTTTTCAAAGACAGGGGACGGTTCTCTGTCTTTGAGTACTTGTGAGATACGGGGCCAGGTTCCTTGACTCACTTTTTCAGTGGTCTCGGACGGTCCTCTGTCCGTAAGTATGAATTAGCGAAGACTTGCGACCATCTTGCCTGCTCCGCCGTGTGCGACTTTGGTATGAGAAGTTTGCAGGCGGCG
>CAMNGN010000101.1 GCA_946538475.1 uncultured Blautia sp. | reverse complement strand
GATAACGGGGACGTTTCCGGGTCAATGGGGACGTTTCTAAATGACCCATTTTTGCTCGCAAAAATGGGTCATTTAGAAACGTCCCCATTGACCCGGAAACGTCCCCATTGATCACTCAAAGGTCCCATAACGGGAAACTGCCTCATCGACAGTCATTGAGCCGGTTCCCACCCCGTAAACCGCCTGCCGTAACTGATAGACGGCATCTTCTGCCAGACCGAATTCTTCAGGGGATACGATCCGGGATTCCGGAACGTTACCGAATGCGGAATACATGCTGTTAAAGGACAGGTCTTTTGTCGGTGACATAAGCCCTTTGTTCTGCGCCATCTCATTCAGCTCCTGTGAAGTGATCAGGAAACGCATAAATTCGTTGGCCATGTCCAGATTCTGACTGTCTTTGTTGACAGAGAACTGCAGATTCGGCATATCAAGGAAGTAAGCGCCTTCGTCCGACATGGGAACAGGTACAAAGCTATATGTAAAGGGATTGGCGATAAATGCCTCGGAACGCTCCTCCCGCTTCTTTGTCCCGGAAACGGTATCTCCGGAGCAGGTCATCATGGGAACATCACCTTCAAAGAAACGAAGGATCACGGCTTCATAGTTGTCTTCTATCTCTTCACAGGCTTCAAGATTCACGCAGCCGTCGCTCAAAAACTGCACCATCTTCTCGAGGGAGGGCCGCATGTATTCACCGGCTGAAGGGTCAAGGGTATTGAGCTCCCTGACTGCCTCTTCGTCCTGAGCCACAGATCCGCAGAAGAAAGGATATATCGTCACAGTAAAGAGCGAGGTCGTTTCATCTTTGGAGTAGCCCATCATCGGGTTATCATAGCCTTTCTCATGAAACGCGTCACACACTTCCACCAGTTCCTGATAAGTCGTGGGAACGCTCAGACCTTCTTTTTCAAATAGATCGTTGTTCACGAGCATGCCGTAGGTGTTCGAGAAGACAGGAACCATCGGAAGCACATCATCTTCTGTGTTCAGAATAATATTGTCGCGGATGCAGTCCAGATCGAGCCCCAGCGCGGGATCGGCGAGGTCCTCAGCATAGTCTATAGACGCTTTATATTGCTCCCGATTATACATCCAGGAGTAATTGACGTAGATGTCAGGAGCATCGTTTCCACTCAGGACCGTGCCGACCATATTGTTATAGTCATCGATCTTCGTAAACATGAGCCTTACGTTGGGATAGTACTCGTTGAAACGGTCAAATTCGGCTTCCAGCGCCTCAAAGTTGCTGTAACCGCCGATAATGTTGATCTGACAATCGGCGGAAGTATCCAGGGCCGGCAGGAAGTTCTCTTCCGCTTTCACCTCGTGCCACTGTGAACTGTGGACAGTCAAACCCGAAATCATCAGCATCGCAGATAACACATAAAATACCTTTTTCATAACTGTTCCCTTCCTTCCTTGATCCTTCGAATCTCCTTGATGACCAATTTGATATCAATGGGCTTTGCAATATGCCCGTTCATTCCTGCGTTCATGCATTCCATGACGTTTTCGGAGAATGCGTCTGCCGTCATTGCAATGATCGGAATGGAAGATATCCGGGGATTTTCCAGTTTACGGATCTCCCGGGTCGCGTCGAGGCCGTTCATCTCCGGCATCTGTATATCCATAAAGATCAGTGTGTAGCGGTCGTCCTCAGCTGTGCGCATCATCTCCACGCAGACACGGCCGTTTTCCGCGCGTTCGCTTGTGATGCCGAACATGCTGAGCATAGCGGATATGATTTCCCAGTTGATGTCGTTATCTTCCGCAACCAGGATATGCAGCCCTGCCAGGTCTGAATAATCGTCTTCCGGTTCGACGGATTTGGATTCTGCGCCAAGAAGCGCATTGATCTTATCATAGAGGGTGGAGCGGAAGAGGGGCTTGCTGACAAAGTCGTTCGCGCCTGCCTCTTTAGCCAATTCCTCAATGTCCGACCAGTCGTATGCGGAGATCAGCAGGATTGGGATGTCTGCGTCCACTTCTGCGCGGATCCGCCGAATCGTCTCAATACCATCTGCTTCCGGCATCTTCCAGTCGATGATAATGATGCTGTAATCGTTTCCGCCTTCATGTCTGCCGCCGATCATCTTTAGCGCTTCCGCTCCACTGTGCGCCTGTTCTACGGCAGCCCCCAGGGATTCAAGTATATCCGATTCCGTCCGGAGAAGGATCTCATCGTCGTCAATAAGCAGAACATCGACAGAATCCAGATGCATATCATCCCTCTGCCTGTCAGCCACAGGGATATCCAGTACGACAGTGAAGGTTGTTCCTTTGCCCTGCTCACTCTCACAATCGATCGTTCCGCCCATCAGTTCAACCATCTGTTTTGTGATGGCCAGACCAAGGCCGGTTCCCTGAATGCTGTTGACACGGCTGTCTGTCTGACGCGAGAAGGCCTGATACATGGTCGCCATGAATTCCGGGCTCATACCGATGCCTGTATCAGCGACAACATAGGTCAGCCTTACACAGCCGGACAGAGCGCTCTCTTCTTCGCGCAGCTCCACACCGACCCGTCCGCCGGGTTCGGTGTACTTGATGGCATTGGAGAGTATATTGATATAGATCTGGTTCAGACGGAGCTGATCTGCGTACAGGTATTCCTTTTCTATCCGATTGATATGGAAGTAGAATTCAAGATTCTTTTCCTTGACCATCGGCTGTGAAAGGTTTACCAGATTCTCCACTGTCTCAACAATGGAGAACGTCAGCGGACTCAATTTCAATTTGCCGCTTTCCACCTTGGATATATCCAGAATATCGTTGATCAGCGTCAGAAGGTGATTGCCCGCAAGACTGATTTTCCTGAGGTTTTCCCTTGTTGAGTCCACATCCTTAAGATTTTTTTCGGCGATGGTCGTAAGGCCAATGATAGCATTCATCGGCGTGCGAATGTCGTGGGACATGGTGGAGAGAAAATCTGTCTTTGCTTTGTTGGCGTATTCAGCCTCCATGGCCGCGACCTGAAGGCTCCTGTTCAGACTCTGCATATAAAGCAGGTCAAAAAGGAACAGGATCAGTAAACCGGCAGAAATGATCCATACCGGAAGCCAGTTTTCTTTATCTATATTGAGATCCCTTGCCGACATAAGGCCCAGCAGTGTCCATCCGGAGGTGGACTTGATGGGAGTAAAGGCAAGTATGCATTCCTGCCCGTGCGAGTCGATCATGGATATGGAACCTGTCGATGAAGTGATCCTGTCGAACAGGTCCTTCGACGATGCGGGATCTGTGGGATTATAGGATTTATAGAACTCAAAAAAGCTGGAATTTTTAAAGCTGTAGCCTTTGAGAATATAATCACCGTTGGTGTCGATCATGGAGAGCTCGGCATTTTCAAACTCTACCTGTGGAAAAATCCATCTTTTTTCAATTTCTGAAATGGGAATTACACGCAGCAGGATTGCGGCTAAAGGAGCGTTATTTTCGGGATCGAACAATGCAACTCTGTTGCAAAAAGCCAGTGACTGCTCGCCGTTTATTGGATTGGTGTAAGCGCGGGTGATATTGATCGATTCCCCGACTCCGGCAATCCAGCTGACGTCTTTAAGAAGGTCTATATTTTTATAGGAAACAGCATAGTCATCGTCCGTGCCCTGTTTCGGGCGCGTTGAGAGACCTGTGAGCGTATCAAGCGAAAGCAGATGCGCCGAAGCATTTGCGAGCACATGAGTGTTGCGGATAAAATCGGCGGCTTCTTCCATGGTCATGGCCTTGTTATTGATATATCGAGCCCATACATCGCAAATGTGCTGTTCACCTTCCAGATAGTTTTCCGTCACATGTTCCATGGACACTGTCGTGTTCTCAAAATGACTTATCTGTCTTTGATAAACGTCCTTGTTCGTGTATTGGGAATATAGTGCAACAAAGATCAGTATGGCAGCGATAATGATCGTGTTGAGAATGAAAATCAAAGTCTTCTTCATGCTCGGGCCTCCCTTAAACAGCCGGGTCATGATTACAGATGCGCAGCATCTGCGGGGAGAAAAAAGATATAATCAAGTAATTAATTATATCACACGGGGGATGTTTTTGTAAACATGAGCCGAGAGTCAGAAAACCTGTCCCTGTGACGCCGTGTGTTTTCGCACCTCTGTTTCATTCTTCTGTTTTCAAAGCCGCCACCATATCGATAGTTCGATTCTTCCGGGCGACCATCAGACCTACGGCAAGGGAAACCAGGAAAGTCAGCAATATACTGACAAGGTAGGTGATGGGACCGAGAACAAGGCGCAGTTCATATTCGGATGCCAGAGCGTTAAGCAGGTACTGAAGAACACCGACCCCTGCGGGAATTCCAATGAGGATACCGATCACTGTAAGCCAGAGGTTCTGGCTGATCAGAAGACCGGCTATTTTTTTGTCCTTAAATCCGACCACTTTGAGGGTCGCCATCTCGCGGTAGCGCTCGGTATAGCTCATGACGCCAAGGTTGTAGAGCACCACAAGGCTCAGGGTAATAGCTGCTACGACAAGAAGGACGATCATTACATTCATCAGATTGAGGAAGGTGTCAAAGGAATCCATGATAGCGCTCTTGGTCTGAACGTTCAGTATTTGACCACCGGTAGCGATATCCTGTTCGTTGGTGAAAATCGTATTGATGGTATAGTCGATTCCGAGCGAAGAGGCATAAACATCGTTCATGACGATACTCTCCGACATGGACCTGCCGATTCCCGCCACGACGGCTGTATAGGTATCGTCACTTCCGTAGGGCGAAAATGAGAAGGAATCCCCGACGGAAAGGTCGTAATCCCGGGAAATACGGCTGCAGATGTACACACCGTCATCGGAGAGAGTCATATAACCATCGCCTTCATCCGGAAAACGTACATAATCGTGGGTGATGTGATAGATCTCGAGTCCAATAGCCTTGTCACCCATCTGAACACTGGAGGAAGAACACCAGTCTCCGTCATACTGCTCTGCCATCTGTAAAGCTTCACTGTTTTTGACAGTCTCCGAATCCAGATTGATCCGGTTTTCGTAGTTGATGGCATCTTCGTAGAAGGACTGCATAAAGGCTTTCATGGTATCGTTCATACCGAGGCCGCCCACCAGCAGGATCATGCATCCGACGATCCCGAAGAGTGTCATAAAGGATCTTGCCTTGTGGCGCAGAAGATCCCGAAGGTTCCATTTGGTTCCGAAACCCAGCTTTTTGAAGGCTTTGGTCTCTTCCAGCGCCAGGTGCCGGATCTTTTTGGGCGTGTAGGGACGAAGCGCATCTGCTGCGGTGCCCTTCAGCATCTGACGGACGGAAAAGAATCCGATCACAACCAGAAAAACATTCATTATAATCAGGATTATCCAGCAGAAGGAAGGGACATACAAATTCCAGTACGGAAGGTCGATATAAGTTGCCATTGCACCGCCGGGACTTAAGATATACCAGCCGAGAAGATATCCGATTCCGATGCCGAGCGCGGTTCCGAGAAGGCCGATGACCAAAGCGTATGAGCAATAGTGCCGGAGGATCCGGCTGTCATGAAAACCCAGAGCCTTTAAGGTACCGATCTGGGTTTTTTCGTTTGCTGTGATGCGGTGCATGGTGGTAACCATGGTCAGGATCGCGATCGCAAGAAACAGAACAGGAAGAATACTTCCCATGGTCTTGCCTTCCTCGATCTCTCCCCTGGATTCGGAATAGGAGATGTTTTCATCCTTGGAAAGTACCAGGAAGGTCTTGCCGAGGGCTTTGTCGACTTCTTCTACAAAAGGCGCCTTTTCCATATCGGACCTAACATTGATCTGATAATACAGATTGTTGCCGATAAAGTTCCTGAAGATGGCGGGGATGATATCCGTCAGCATCTCCGGGGAAATGTAGGCAAATCCGTAGGAGTGGAAATCAGGCATGAGCTGGGTCTCATCGGGAACGCAGATCATGAATTCGGATGCTTTAATAAGACCCTTGACAGTTCCTGTAACGGTCAGGGTTTTGTACGTAAGTGTCAGGCTATCGCCGATAGAAACGTCGTTCGCTTCGGCATATTGATCCGAGAGCCAGATGCCGTCTTTGCTCTCGGCATCGTAAGGTTCACCGTCCATGAGGTAAACACCGGATACGTTGATGTTTTCGCTGACGGCAATGGCAATGACATCGGTACTGTCTTTTACCCCCGCATTGACGGTCAGAAAGCGGGTGGCATCCGTCACGCCGTCGATGGAGCGGACCGCCTCAAGATCCTCCTCCGAGAACCCTTTTTCCGAGAAGATGCGGTAATCGGAAAAGCCGGTTTTATCGAAAATGAAATCCACATCTTTTTCCAGGCTGTACCATTCCATGTTAAAGCCGACAAATACGCCGATGCCCAGGGCGATCATAACGATCATCGAGATGAACTGGGCTTTGTAACGCAGGAATGTGCGGAGCAGTTTTCTTTTCAGCATTTTACCAGTCCACCTCCTCCACGTTCAGAGGATTCGCCTGTTCTTCACAGGAAACGATTTTGCCGTTCTTTACGCGGACTACAAGATCCGCCATTTTGGCAATATTCTGGTTGTGTGTTACGATGATGATCGTTTTATGCATATCCCGGGCCATGGAGAGAAGCAGCTTAAGGACCATGACGCCGGTCTCGGAATCCAAAGCTCCGGTAGGTTCGTCACAGAGGAGAATCTTCGGATTTTTGGCCAGGGCTCTTGCGATGGAAACTCTCTGCTGTTCGCCGCCGGAGAGCTCGTTGGGAAAATTGTGGATGTGATCCGAAAGACCGACGGCAGCAAGCATGTCATGGCTGCTTAAGGGATTGGGGGCTATATCTTTTACAAGCGCTACATTTTCGATCACTGTCAGTGTAGGGATCAGATTGTAGGACTGAAAAACAAAACCGACAGTAGCCGCCCGGTAATCTGCCAGTTCGTTGGCTGTGAGGGTCGAGATATCCTTCCCGTCAACCCGGATGGTACCGGATGTAGGACTGTCAAGTCCGCCCAGAAGGTTTAACAAGGTACTTTTTCCTGCACCGCTGGGACCCAGTACAACGATAAATTTGCCTTCCGGCAGACTTAAAGATGCATGGTCCAGTGCGCGCTGTTCATGTTCACCGTTTCGGTAGACACGGGATACGTCTTCAAATTCGATAATCATAGGGACTCCTTTATTGAATAATTGAATTGTTGAATATGATAGTGATACATAGCATAAAATTACTAAGATATCTTTTTGAGTTAGATATTTCTAACAAGCTATATTTTATTGGTATTCGATGACTTGTCAAGCGAAAAATTAAACAAATATAACTGTCGGATTTTCGTATTTTCGCAAGACAGGG
>CAMNGN010000100.1 GCA_946538475.1 uncultured Blautia sp. | reverse complement strand
GGGGCAGAAACCGCCGGATGTTCCACCTGCGTGGTGATGATATGCTTTCCGGCTCTCTGATAAGCATACGCACCGCCGATCAGAGCCAGGTTATCGGACTCTGTTCCCCCCGAAGTGAAGAGTATCTCCTTCGGTGAAGCTTTGAGGAGTCCTGCGATGCTCTGCGCTGCGCTGCGCACATACTTCTCAGCCTCCACCCCTTTGCGGTGCATGGCCGAGGGATTGCCGAAATCCTCCGTCATGGTTTTTGCCACGATCTCCCGCACACTGTCATAGCAGCGGGTCGTGGCGGAATTATCAAAATAGGCTTCCATTGCCAAACCTCTCAATCGGTTTCCAGTTTGAACATCAGAACGGACAAAAGCGTCATACCGGCTGTCTCCGTTCTGAGGATTCGATGTCCCAGCGTCACCGTTTCGGCTCCGCAGCTTTTCAGTTCTTCGATCTCCTGCGGATCAAACCCGCCTTCGGGGCCGATAAAAATGCCTATGGACTCTCCGGGCTTTATGCTGTCCAGGATATTCCGGGTTTCCGTCATTCCTTTTGCCAGCTCATAAGGCACAATGATCCTGTCAAGCGCCACTGCCATCTGCATCGCTTCGGCAAAAGAGACGGGAGAACTCACCTGAGGAACCAGCATCCTCCTGGACTGCTTTGCGGCGCTCTCTGCGATCTGCTGCCATCTTTCCGCCTTCTTCGCCCCGCGCTTTTCGTCCAGCTTCATCACGCAGCGTTTCATGCGTACCGGAACGACCTGATATGCGCCGAGCTCCACCGCCTTCTGAATGATGAGTTCCGTCTTGTCGCCCTTGGGAAGTCCCTGAAACAGCCATATCTTTGACGGCAGCTCGTAATCGGGCTCCTGTCTGTACAATATCTCCAGAAGGATCTCATCCGGACTGATGTCCAGGATCTGTGAATGATACTCATATCTTTCGCCGTCGCTCACCCAGAGTTCTTCCCCGGTTTTCATGCGGAGAACATTTTTGATGTGATTGACATCCTCACCTGTGAGCCGGATACGCATGTTCTCCTCGTCGATCATTTCCCGCGAAACAAAAAAGCGCTGCATGGCTCACCTCTTTACTGCTGTCACGGCACTCCACTCACCCTGCCGTGTCACTTCGAGCAGATCGAGTCCCGCAGATAACGCCGCGTCTACGACCTGCTGCTCTTTCTCCTGAAGGATTCCCGAACAGATGTATATCCCGCCTTTCTTCAGGCAGGGTACGATGACCGGAGTCAGCGGCACAAGAACATCCGCCAGGATATTGGCCGTTACTATATCGTATTTTTCTGTCCCCGCTTTCTCCTGTACATCCTTATCATCGATGATATTGCCGATGATCAGATCAAAATCTTTATCGGGGATGTTATTGGAGGCTTTGTTCTCCTCCACCGCATTGACCGCACACGGGTCAAGATCGGTGCCGAGCGCATGCTTTGCCCCCAGCATCAGAGCAAGGATCGCCAGAATTCCGCTGCCTGTGCCCACATCAAGTATCTCGCACCCATCCTTCACATGCTTTTTCAGCTGCCGGATGACCAGCTGTGTGGTCTCGTGCATTCCGGTACCGAAAGCGGTTCCGGGGTCGATATGCAGGGTAAGTTTATCCGCATCCTCGGGCTTTTTCTGCTCCCAGGAAGGAATGACCAGGATGTCGTCCACATAAAACTGGTGAAAATACTCTTTCCAGTTGTTGATCCAGTCTTTATCCTCGGTGACCGATTCTTCGATCGTCCCCTCCCCGATGTCCATAAAAGAACGAAGCTCATCGAGGAGCGCTTCCACCTGTGCTTTGACCGCATTCACATCCGCATCCTCATCAAGGTAAAAACTGAGCGATGCACGTCCGTCGTCTGCAGGGCCTTCCGGCATGATATCCACAAACATCTGTGCCTTCTCCTCTTCGGTCAAAGGCTTTTTGTCTTCTATTTCCACTCCCTCGATCCCGATGTCGGCAAGCGAAGCGATGATCATATCCTCCGCATCTTCGATCGTGCGGATCGTCAAACGGTTCCATTTCATGTCTGTTCTTCTCCATTTCACGCGGAATAGATTTCCACTGTTTATCTATTATATTTATCACTTAAGAGAAAGTCAACCACAGAAAAAAGCGGCCCGCATGACGCGAAGCCGCCTTTACATTGTTCATCAGTCTTCAAATGTTTCCTTCAGTTTTTCGCGGAAGGTTTTCTTTTTCTTCTCTTCCGGTCTCGCGGGCCTGTTGCCGCAAGCCGCGTCAAAGTCCTCCAGGGCACGCTTTGCCGCTGCGTTCAGATTCGTGGGGACCTGCACGATCAGCGTCACATAATGATCGCCTCTCACATCCTTGTTGCGGAGTGAGGGCACACCTTTGCCTTTGAGTCTGATGCGGGTATCCGTCTGGGTTCCCGGTTTTACATGGTACGAGACATCGCCGTCCACTGTGCTGATGATGATGTCACCGCCAAGAGCTGCTTCGGCAAAGGTCAGCGGTGCTGTGGAGTAGATATCCATGTCCTGTCTCTGGAAGATGGGATGTCTTCCCACATTCACCTCGACAAGCAGATCGCCTCTCGGACCTCCGTTAACGCCGGGTTCTCCCTTATCACGGATGCGTATGCTCTGTCCGTTGTCGATACCTGCAGGCACCGTGACCTGGATCTTCTTGCGGGACGAAGTATAGCCTGTTCCGCGGCAGGTAGGACATTTATCCTTGATCATCTTGCCGGAGCCGTTACACTCCGGACAGGTGGACACATTTCGCACCATGCCGAAAAGAGACTGCTGTGTATATTCGATCTGGCCGCGGCCGCCGCACCTGGTACAGGTGACGGGCGATGTGCCCGGCTTTGCTCCCGTTCCACCGCACGCGGTACATGGATCCTTGAGCGTGATCTCCAGCTCTTTCTCACAGCCGAAGACAGCCTCCTCAAACGTGATGTTGATGCGGGCTCTCAGGCTGGCTCCGCGCATCGGCTGATTCGAGGCACGCCTGGTGCCGCCGCCGAACATACCGCCGAACAGATCACCGAAAATATCGCTGAAATCCGCGCCGCTGAAATCAAAGCCGCCGTATCCGCCGGCACCTCCGCCGCCGTTCTCAAAAGCAGCATGTCCGAACTGATCATACTGACGTCTCTTATCCGGATCGCTGAGTATACCGTAGGCTTCCGTTGCTTCCTTGAACTTTGCCTCCGCTTCTTTATCGCCCGGGTTTACGTCCGGATGATATTTCTTAGCAAGTTTTCTGTATGCACTTTTAAGCTGCGCTTCGTCGGCGTTTCTGTCAACACCCAGCACCTCATAGTAATCTCTTTTATCTGCCATAAAACTGAATACCACCTGTCATTTAACTGTCTATGTCCCTGCAGACCACTCAATCGTGCGCCTGTCTTTTAACATGCAAACGTCCACGGTACATTTCTGCACCGTGAACCGTCTGCTATCATATCACTGTCATCTCAGAAACAGTCTTTATCAAACCTCTTTATAGTCAGCGTCTACCACATCGTCGCCGTAGCCTGCTTCGTTTCCGCCTGCATTGCTCTGTGCGCCGCCGAAGCCGCTCATGTCAGGTCCCGGGCCTGCCTGGCCTGCACCTGCGCCCTGGGTCTGCTCGTACATCTTAGCGAACAGTTTCTGTGCACTCTGCATCATCTTCTCCTGAGCCGCCTTGATGTCGGCAACCTGAGAATCGGAGAGATCTTCGGGGTTGGCTGCTTTTGCGAGCAGATCCTTGAGTGCGTTCAGATCGGACTCTACCGCTGCCTTGTCGGAAGCGTCAAGCTTGTCGCCTGCCTCGGAGAGTGCGTTCTCTACCTGGAATACCATGGAATCCGCGGTATTCTTGGTATCGACAGCCTCTTTACGCTTTCTGTCCTGTGCCTCGTACTCAGCTGCCTCTTTAACAGCCTTGTCGATCTCTGCGTCAGACATGTTGGAGCCTGCGGTGATGGTAATGTGCTGCTCTTTTCCTGTTCCCAGATCCTTGGCGGATACATTGACGATACCGTTGGCATCGATGTCGAAAGTAACCTCGATCTGCGGAACACCACGGCGTGCGGGCGGAATTCCGTCCAGACGGAACTGGCCGAGGGACTTGTTGTCACGTGCAAACTGACGCTCGCCCTGTACAACATTGATATCCACTGCGGTCTGGTTGTCTGCTGCTGTGGAGAAGATCTGGCTCTTCTTGGTCGGGATGGTGGTATTTCTCTCGATCAGCCTGGTAGCTACGCCGCCCATTGTCTCGATGGACAGGGAAAGCGGGGTGACATCAAGAAGAAGGATGTCGCCTGCGCCTGTATCGCCGGCAAGCTTGCCGCCCTGGATGGAAGCGCCGAGAGCTACACACTCATCGGGGTTCAGGTTCTTGCTCGGCTCTTTGCCGGTCAGCTGACGAACTTTGTCCTGTACGGCCGGTACACGGGTGGAACCGCCGACCAGAAGGACCTGTCCCAGCTCGCTTGCGGTGATGCCTGCATCGGAAAGCGCACGGCGTACCGGCTCTGCTGTCTTCTCTACCAGATCATGTGTCAGCTCATCAAATTTAGCTCTGGTGAGGTTCATATCAAAGTGCTTCGGTCCATCCTGTGTAGCGGTGATGAACGGAAGGTTGATGTTGGTCGTTGTTGCGGAAGAAAGCTCTTTTTTCGCCTTCTCTGCCGCTTCTTTCAGTCTCTGGAGAGCCATCTTGTCGTTGGAAAGATCGACGCCCTCGGTTCTCTTGAACTCTGCAAGCATGTAGTCCGTGATCTTCTGGTCAAAGTCATCGCCGCCCAGACGGTTGTTGCCGGCTGTAGCCAGAACTTCGATGACACCGTCGCCGATCTCGATGATGGAAACATCGAATGTACCGCCGCCGAGGTCATAAACCATGATCTTCTGCTCTTTTTCGTTGTCAAGGCCGTATGCAAGAGCTGCTGCTGTCGGCTCGTTGATGATACGTTTTACATCAAGGCCTGCGATCTTGCCGGCGTCCTTGGTAGCCTGACGCTGTGCGTCATTGAAATATGCCGGTACGGTGATGACCGCTTCGGTGACCTTCTCACCCAGATAATCCTCTGCGTCTTTTTTCAGCTTCTGAAGAATAAATGCAGAGATCTGCTGCGGTGTGTACTGTTTTCCGTCAATGTTTACACGATAGTCGGAACCCATCTCTCTCTTGATGGAAGAAATGGTCTTCTCGGCGTTTGTTACTGCCTGACGTTTTGCCGGCTCACCGATGAGACGCTCGCCTGTCTTTGTGAAGGCGACTACGGACGGTGTTGTTCTTGCACCTTCCTGGTTTGCGATAACTGTGGGCTGTCCGCCCTCCATAACTGCTACGCAGCTGTTTGTTGTTCCTAAGTCAATACCGATAATCTTGCTCATAATCATGTCCTCCTCTGTCAGTTAGCCACTTTAACCATGCTGTGGCGTACTACAAAATCTTTGTAAGTGTAGCCTTTCTGAAATTCTTCGACTACGATATTTTCTCCGACGTTCTCATCCTCCACATGCATCACCGCATTGTGAAGATTCGGGTCAAATTCCTTTCCTACCGCATCGATGGGGGCGACGCCCAGATCCTCGAGTGCCGTCATCAGCTGTTTGTATACCAGCTTCATGCCGTCCGCGAAGGGGTCCCCTTCCTGTGCCTGCGCAAGCCCTCTCTCGAAGCTGTCGACGATCGGGAGGATCTTCTCCACGATGTCCCGGGCTCCGATGATGTACATGCTCGACTTTTCCTTTTCCGTTCTTTTGCGGAAGTTTTCAAACTCGGCCATGTTTCTTTTCAGCTTGTCGGTCAGCTCATCGATCTGCAGTTTGCATTTCTCGATCTCTTTCTTTTTTCTTCCGAACATAGAGGCTTTTTCATCCTCCCCGTTTTCTTCCGGTTCCTCTGCCTCTGCGCCTTCGGTTTCCGAAGCGGGAGCTTCGTCCGCAGCTTCCGTCACGGTTTCCTCTGCACTTTCTGCAGGGGTCTCCTCTGCACCTTCTACAGGGATCTCTTCCTCAGCAGCGGATTCCGGAGTTTCGATCTTTATCTCTTCCGATTTATTCTGATTCTCATCTGCCATGCGGCATGACCACCTTTCTACGTTTTATTTTTAAGGAGATTGTCCAGCTGAACCTTCAGGCTCTTCAGGCTGTCCACGACATTCTCGTAATCCATACGTTTTGGACCGATGATACCGATCGTTCCTTTCATGCCCTTTCCAAGCTCGTATGTAGCCGTGACCACACTGCAGTCTCTCATGGTCTTTATGGGCATTTCCTCGCCGATATAGACCGAAAGGCCGGTGTTTTCCGAATCGGACATATGCTCCTTTACCAGGTCTGCCAGCTCCTGTTTCTCCTCAAACGCGGAGATCAGCTCGCTCGCCTTAGACTTGTCCGCCAGCTCGGGATACTTGAAAATGTTGGTCGCTCCCGATGTATATATCTCCATGTCGTCCCGGTCGACGCTGATCGTCGCCGCCACCGCATCCAGCACTGTGGCCACCACGCTGCTGTGCATGCCTGCCTGTTCCTTGAGCCTTGCGATCATACCCAGGTTGATATCCTGGATCGGAACACCATTCAGGTTTGTGTTGAGCAGAAGGTTGAGCTTGAGGATCGTCTCATCGTCCATCTCCTCATCCAGCTCGATGATCTGGTTTCTGATCACGTTGTTGTCTGTCACAACGACTGCGACCAGCTGCTGCGGGTTCACTCTGGAAAGCTGAATGAACTTGACTTTGCTTCCGCTGTACTGCGGTACCGTGACCATCGCGGCATAATTGGTGTTGGAAGCCAGGACCTTTGCCACTTTTTTCAGGATCTTGTCCATCTTGTCCGTCTGCGCGATCATCAGATCTCGGATCTCGGCGATCTCTTCCTCCTTCTCCTTCATCAGCTCATCGACATAAAGACGATAGCCTTTGTCCGAAGGAATACGTCCCGCCGACGTGTGGGGCTGAACGATGTAGCCCATGTCCGTCAGATCTGACATCTCGTTGCGGATGGTGGCGGAGCTGACATTTAAATCCGCGTACTTCGAAATGGTTCGGGATCCGACAGGCTCGCCTGTTTCCATGTAAGTACGAATGATGGCTTTGAGAATTTTCTTTTTTCGCTCATCGAGACGTGTGTCCACGGAAGATCCCTCCTTTCTCCTGTGCGGACTGTACTGCCTTTTATATCTGTTAGCACTCGAATTAGGGGAGTGCTAACATTTATGGTATTAACATAGCACCACATTTTTGGTTTGTCAACACCTTTTTTTCTAAATTGTCAAAAAAATTTAGACAGGTTCCGTGACTCACTGAGTCACGGAACCTGTCCCCGTTATTCA
>CAMNGN010000099.1 GCA_946538475.1 uncultured Blautia sp. | reverse complement strand
TGGCGCATCAGTCAGAGCAGGCATGAAAGCTGTCCGTTTTATCGAAACGGTGATGAGTACCTCGTAGTCCGGAAACAAATGTAGAAGAGAGGTAGAGATGACCGAGAATCAATGGGACAAGCTGCTGCGGATCAGGACTACAGGCCGCGATGACTCACATTCGGACAGCTACAGATTTCCGTACGAACCCACACCGTATCCTGTGCTGGAGAGGTTGGCGGACAGCGGTTTTATCACAAAGAAGAATACGGTGCTGGATTATGGGTGCGGGAAAGGAAGAGTCAGCTTTTTCCTCTCTTATCAGCTGCGGTGCCGATCGGTCGGCATCGAGTACGATGATCGAATATATGGTGCTGCGGTTGAGAACAAAATGTCGGCCGTGAGCGGTGAACGTGTAGACTTTGTGCTTGCAAAGGCAGAGGATTTTGCGGTACCGCAAGCTGCAGACAGGATGTTTTTCTTCAATCCGTTTTCGGTAGAAATCCTGAAAAGCGTTGTCAACAGGATCCTGGAGTCGTGGTACGAAAATCCCGGAGAAATTTTCCTCTTTTTTTATTATCCGTCAGATGAGTACGTGAGCTACCTGATGACGGTGGATGAGCTGATGTTCGTAGATGAGATCGATTGCCGGGACCTGTTCGGGAAGGACGACAGCAGGGAGAGGATCATGGTGTTTGGGGTGGAGTGAACAGTGGGTCATGACCAAACAAAGGAGATAATATGGCTATTGAAAAGGTAAAAGAATATTTTGCAAAATATGGCATGGAAGACCGGGTGCAGGAATTTGAGGTATCCAGCGCCACTGTGGAACTGGCCGCGCAGGCACTGGGATGTGAACCGTGCCGGATCGCCAAGACGCTTTCGTTTTTGGCAGACGGCCATGCCATTCTGATCGTCGCCGCGGGCGATGCCAAAATTGACAATCCAAAATACAAAGCACAATTCGGAACAAAAGCCAAAATGCTGAGCCCCGATGAGGCTGAAACACTGGTGGGCCATGCGGTAGGCGGGGTCTGCCCGTTCGGGGTAAACGAAGGTGTTACCGTGTATCTTGACGAGTCTCTGAAAAGGTTCTCGACGGTGTTTCCCGCTTGTGGGAGCAGCAACAGTGCGATCGAGCTGACGATCGAAGAACTGGAAAAATATTCCGGGTTTGCTTCGTGGATCGATGTCTGCAAAAATTGGCAGTGAACATACAGGGAAGGCTTCACATGAGTAAATGGAGACGCTTACTCTTGTGAAGCCTTCCCTGTATGCATTAAGCAGATGTTTACCCCGGGTAAAGCGTTTTTTTCTGTACTTCCTCCGGAATACAGTGCTATACTTAATTCAGAAAAAGACAGGAGGACGAATGCATGAACATCGGAGCAAAGATCGCTAAGCGCAGAAAAGAAATCGGTATGACGCAGGAGCTGCTTGCCGAGAAACTGTCCCTCAGCCCGCAGGCGATAAGCCGCTGGGAGAACGGATGGAATCTGCCTGACATCGAGAATATCGGTCTTATTGCGCAGGCTTTAAAATTAAGCCCTTCGGCACTGATCGGAGAAAACCGAAGCGCCTATGAATGGGAGCTCAGGGAGCAGCTTTATTCCGAGGATCATATGTTCACCCGGCTGAAGACCATCGCGGAGCTTTCCAACCTGAAAGAAACGTATAAAGCTCTGTATTATATGAGGGATCATCATAGCGGTCAGTTTCGCAAGAAACTGAAATACTCCGATGCAAAAGTCCCTTATATCGTGCACCCACTGATGATGGCCTGCCATGCTTATTCCATGGGGCTCGTTGATGATGAGCTGCTCGCGGTTCTGCTGCTGCATGATGTATGCGAAGATTGCGGGATCACTCCCGAAGAGCTTCCGTTTTCGGAAAATATCCGGACAGCAGTGGACCTGCTGACAAAGAAGAGTGACGGGGCTCTTTCAAAGGAAGAAAATACCTCGATCTACTATAAAGCACTGAAGAAAAACCGTCTTGCCTCCATAGCCAAAGTCATCGACAGATGCAACAACGTGTCGACGATGGCGCAAAGCTTCAGCGACAGGAAGCTTGCGGAGTACATCGATGAGACCGAAAACTTTGTGTTTCCGGTGCTGTCAACGATAAAGCAGACCTGGCCGGAGTACAACAACGCGGTCTTTCTGATCAAGTATCAGATGCTGAGCGTGTTGGAGAGTCTTAAGATAATGCTGTCTGAGAAATAAACACAGGGGAGGTGACAGCCTATGTTTGGATCTCTTGTCCGCCTGGAAATATCGGACGAAGGAAGCCGTGTGCCCGAATCACACAGGGACCCGTGCATCCTGTTTCTGTTTCAGGGCAAGGCGGAAGTGACAGTGGGCAACCGCCGTGTGGCGATGAATCCCGAAGACTATATGGTCATCAATTCGTTTGAGATATACTCGGTTTCGCTGAGTGATGAAGGACTGCTCGGACGGCTCCACATGAATTATGCGGAGCTCAGCGACTATCTTGACCTTGCTGAGAATGACATTCGCTGCAGCGCATACGCAGGAAACAGGGAGATGCGCGAACGGTTTCGAAGGAGACTCAAACAGATCTTCAGCTATTACGAAGGACGCAGGGGCGAAAATGCATCTCGAGTGATGGCGCTTTATTTTGAACTGCTTTATGATCTGCGCATGAATTGCATGGTAAAGAAATCCGAGAGGATCGTGGCCAGAAGAAACGACGACGCAGCGGTGGAGGAGACTATCCGAAGGTTTCTGGAGGAGCATTATCTGGAGAAGGTCATGCTCAAAGACCTGGCACGGGAAACCTTCTTCTCAGAAGCATACCTCTCCCGCTATATCAAGCAGCACTTCGGAAAAAACTTCCTCAGGCTGCTGACGGACATCCGTGCAGCCCACGCGGCGCAGCTGCTGCGCGAGACGGATACAAGCATAATCCGCGTGGCGATGGACAGCGGCTTTGCCGACCTGTCCGCCATGAATAAGGCGTTCATGGCCGAGTACAATGTTTCGCCCGCGGATTACCGCAGGATCGAGAAGGAAAAGGCCGCGAAGGAGGAAGACGAAAGAGAAGTGCAGGAGGAGCAGCTGGACAGCAAGATCCGGAAGTTCTTCCGCGAAGAAGGGGCGGATTATCGGACGGAAGAGGCCGATGTACAAAGACTTTTTACGGATTCCGAGCGTTTCCGCCGCCTGAAAAATTTCTGGACAAGGATGATCAATGCGGGCAGAGCACAGGAGATCCTTCGGGCGGATGTGCAGATGCAGATCCTGCTTCTGCAGAGCGAGATCGGGATCCGCTATGTGAGATTCTGGGATATCTGGTCTCCCGACATGCGGATATACAGCGGCGACGGACAAAAGCATTACAATTTTTCTGTGATGGATGCGGTGATCGCCTTTCTTTACGACCATCATATCTACCCTTACATTGAACTTGGCATGAAACCGATCCAGCTGAACAGCAGCTTTTTCGACGCCCTTGTCTACGAAGAGAGAAAGTCACCGTTCAGCTCTCTTGAGGAGTACGTGGATTGCATCGAAGAAATGCTCAGACATTACATATGGCTCTATGGCACTGAATATGTGGAACGGTGGTATCTGGAACTGTGGTTGGATACCGGGACAGAAGTACTGACAGAGTACCTGGAAATCTTTGAGATGGTCTACCGCCGCATCAAAGCAGAGGTTCCCGGTATAAGAATAGGCGGGGCAGGGATGAACCGAGAGAAGGAACCGGTCTTTGAGCAGCTGATCAGAACCTGGAAAAACAGACTTTACCATCCTGATTTTATTTCGGTATATCTGTACTTTTTTGACAATGGATTTTTGAAAAAAGAGTATAACGAAAGCGACACGCCGGAGGTCTGGAGAGGCGGAGACTATATCATCCGCTTTCTGCAGGAGGTACGGAGGATATTGAGAGAAAATGATTTTGGAGCACAGGAGCTGCATCTCTCAGAGTGGAATTTTACAGCGGGAAATCGCGATCCGGTGAATGACAGTACCTTTAAAAGTGCGTTCATCATCAAAAGCCTTCTGGAAATGGAAGGACAGGTGGATGTAGCGGGTTATTGGCCCGGGCTGGATCTGGTGACGGGCTATTTTGATACCGGAACACTGATCGATGGCAGCGCAGGTGTTCTCACCCGAAATACCATCAGAAAGCCGGCGTTTTACGGTTTGCAGTTTATGAGCCACCTGGACGATTATGTGATCGGTCAGGACGCCAACATGATCGTGACCACAAACCGGAGAGGAAGTTACCGGATGGTGTGTCATAACTGGAGAGAACCGGAAGATTCTTATTATGAACAGTTTGGAACTGAGACGGTGGTGAAGACCGATCCTGACAGCTATTTCGTCTATGAGGAAAGAGAATTCCGTGTGGTGATCAGAAACGTCGAGAATGGTTCTTATTTTATTAAGAAACGACTGATGGACCGGCAGCACGGAAGCGTACAGGAGGAGTGGAAGCGCATGGGACTTTCGGACGCGCTGAACGTGAAGGATATCGAATATCTGAGAGGAATCTGCGTTCCGCAGATCACGGTCGATAACGCAGAGGTCACCACCAGAGAGCTGACGATCGATTTTAAACTCGAGAGCAACGCGATCTTAAGTGTTCATATTTTCAGGGCGGACAGGGCATAAGTCCCCTTACCTCTCCTATAGACTCTGCGTTTTCTGAAGGAGAGAACTTACCGGTATTGGTTAAAACTAAGATTGATTTCTCCGGCACGTATGCTGTGCCGGAGATTTTTTTACCCTGTCAAACATAAACACCGATATTTTTTACCTTGACAAATAAATGGTTTAGGATTTCTAGACAAAAACAGGGCATCAAAATTAGGAATAACGCCGATTAAGTAAAAAAACAAGCAGTAAAAATTGATAATATGAATTAATTGTGTACATTTCTGGAAGAGAATCGAAGGAAAAGGTAAAAAATAACCCGCTTCGTGGTCAAAAACCGGGTGGAGAATCCACTTTACAACGGATAAAATTAGTTACATCAGTTGACCCGCAGCGCGGATATGGCTGCGACGTTAAAAAAAGGAGGATCCACATGAAGAAAAAAATGCTTTCCCTGTTACTGGCTTCCATGATGGCCGTGACAATGCTCCCCGTCAGCTCCTTTGCAGAGGAACTTGAGGCAGAGGGCGAATCCGATGAGATCGTCGAGATCAATATGGTCGGCCTTGGCTTCTTTGGTGAAGGCGGAAAAGAAGAGGTTATGGATGCCATCAACGAGATCTCCGAGGCTGAGATCGGTGTGCACGTAAACTATACGATCATGGACATTCAGACCTACATGACCCAGGTTCCGCTTATGATCGCGGACACTTCTGCAGGGCTTGACCTGATCATGTTCAATGCCATGCCGACCACCGCATTTACAACACTCACTGCTCAGAAGCAGCTGATGGATATCTCCGAGTATGTAGATGAATATGCTCCCGAAACAATGGAACTGATGGCAGAATACATGCCTGCGACGACAGTGGGTGACGCGATCTACGGAATTCCTGCATATCGAATCTACAATTCCAGCTACTATATTATAATGAGAAAGGATATTCTGGATGAGCTTGGACTGACCGAAGAGGCGCAGAATCTTGATTCCTGGTCTGCATTCAAAGAACTGCTTACCAAGGTTCATGACGCTCAGGATTCTCTTCCGGCAGAGTTGCAGACAAATGCAATGCTGACCAACGCTGACACCCAGGGCAATGTAATGCTGGGTATGTATGTCGATCCTGCTGCCGATGCTTTTGCAGATAATTATGGATTTGAGACGCTTGGCGACGCCAATCGTATCATCAAAGTTAATGATGACGGAAAAGTTGAGAACTTCTTCGCTTCCGATGACTACAGAACCTGCATCGAGCGTACTATTGACTTCTATAACAGCGATCTGATCTACAAAGATGCGGCTACCGCTCAGGATGGCGCAGATCAACAGATGGCAAACGGCCTTACTTTTGCACAGTGCACACAGTCTGAATATGGTGTGGAGCAGGTTAAAACCAATGCTACGGGTTACGAAGTGGTTTGCGTACCTTACCTTGATGTTCCGATTCAGACCTCCAATGGTAATACCTGGGGCTGGGGTGTACCGGTCAACTCCGAAGAGCCGGAAGCAGCTGTAGCTTTCATGAACCTGATGTACACCAATCCCGAGATCGAGAACCTGTTTGTATACGGTATCGAAGGCAGAGATTATGAGCTCAACGATGCAGGAGAGGCTTGCCTCCTTGACACCAAAGAGTATCAGAACAGCGACTTCTTCTTCGGCAACCAGTTCAATGCTTACCCGTCAGAGGGTACAGGCAGCGATTTCCGTGAGAAGGCTCTGGAGCAGATGCTTGCAGCAGAGATCTCCCCGTACTATGGCTGTGTCGTAGATACCGACCCGATCGCAAACACCATCACCGCACTTAAGGCAGTTCTTACCAAATATGAGAACGGTCTGGAGAGTGGTTCCGCTCCGATCGAGAACCTCGACAAGATGCTTGAAGAGCTCGAAGGCGCAGGTCTTCAGGAATACCTTGATTACTATCAGACATCCCTGGATGAATGGGTGGCTCAGCAGTAATCTGACTGATTTCTCTTAAACTATAATAAAAACCTGCCTGCGGGATCGGCTTAGCCTGATCCCGTAAGGCTGTATAAAGGTTTTTCACAACTATCTATACCGTTTAAGGAAAGGAACTGCTTATGGAAGAGCGTACACAAAAAACAGGTGTCCGGATTCTTCTGACGATCATCCCTGTTCTTCTGGCTGCCGCATCGATTTACGTACTGTATAATTTTTCCGTGGCAAGCCTTCAGTACAAGAGAAAATCGTACACGATGAAGGGCAAACATTTTTTGAAGGGCGTCAGCATCAGCGGTGAAGCAATTTCACCCAATGCAGTGCTGTGGCTGTTTATCATCGGCATGGGAATCGTAATCGTCTTCTCATTGCTCCGCGGTATTCTGAAAGAGACCGTTCGCGCCGAGATCTATGAGGTCGGTGCACTTGTCGCATTTATCAGCGCAGTAGTTACGTTCAGCAATCTTGCGGACACACTGAGTGCTTTCAAGAATGTTACGGCACAGAATGGTTTGTTCATCATCATGGGGCTGAGTCTCCTGTGCGTGCTGATCGGCGTGTGGGATCTCAGGCAGAGCAAGGTCCTCTGCGCGCTGGATTTCATGATCATGCCGGGCTTCCTGTATTTCATCATCAATAACTATATCCCGATGTTCGGTATCTACATCGCATTCAAGAAGGTCGACTACTCCAAGGGACTTTGGGGCAGTGACTGGGTAGGACTTGACAACTTCAAGTACCTGTTCTCCACCACGGATGCGTTTATCATCACCAGAAATACGATCCTGTACAA
>CAMNGN010000098.1 GCA_946538475.1 uncultured Blautia sp. | reverse complement strand
GCGCCGATCAGTTCGACGATATTACGATGCTGAGCTTTAAGTATCTTGGGCCGAAAAAATAAACGAACACACGGGGACGTTTTTCAGTGAGAAACGTCCCCGTGTGTTCGTTATCTGAATGTAAGCGAATCCTCCGTCATCGAATCGATGATCGCCAGCGACTCCAGATGGATACCCATGTCTCTGATAGCTTGTCCGCCGGGCTGGAAGCCCTTCTCGATCACGATCCCGGCGCCCTCCAGCGTAGCGCCCGAAGATTTCACGATATCGATCAGCCCCAGCAGAGCGCACCCGTTTGCCAGGAAGTCGTCGATCAGGAGGATATGGTCCTCGGGAGAAAGAAACTTGCGGGAAACAATGACATCGTAGACCTTTCCGTGGGTATACGACTGCACCTTGGTGGTGTAAAGATCGCCGTCCAGGTTTTTGCTCTGCGCCTTCTTGGCGAAGACGACCGGCACATGAAAATACTGTGCGGTGATACAGGCGATTCCGATACCGGAAGCCTCGATTGTCATGATCTTGGTGATCTTCTGCCCCTCAAACCTGCGGTAGAATTCTTTTCCGATCTCGTTGATGAGATCGATGTCCATCTGATGGTTTAGAAAACTGTCAACCTTCAGAATCTGTCCGGGCCTCACGGTTCCGTCTTTTAAAATCCGTTCTTTCAGAAGTTCCATAGATACCTCCATTAAATTTGTGATATATTGATTATAAATAAAGTTTTGCCTTTTTCAAGCAGAAATTACCAAAACCGGTGAATAAAGGAGAGAGATATGAAGTTCATACACCTGTCCGACCTGCATATCGGACTGAAACTGATGAATTACGACCTGAGAGAAGATCAGGAATATATCCTCACGCAGATCACGGAAATCTGCCGGGAACAGCTGCCCGATGCCATCGTGATCGCGGGGGATATCTACGATAAGGCTATTCCTTCAGCAGAGGCGGTCGAAGTGTTCGACGCCTTTATTTCGGCGCTCACGAAAGCCTGCCCGGACTCGGCAATCATGATGATCAGCGGCAACCATGACAGCGCACCCCGTGTCAACTGTTTCCGCTCGGTACTTTCGCGGCAGAACGTATACATGATCGGTATGCCGCCGCAGGATCCCGAAGAATACATCGAGCAGGTGACACTGTACGACAGCTTTGGCCCGGTCCACTTTTATCTTCTTCCGTTCGTCAGGCCCTCGATGGTCAAAAAGATCGTCGGAACGGATGAGAACGGACTCAATCTATCTTACAACGAAACCCTGCACCGCCTGATCGAGAGAGAAAGGATCGAGCAGACCGAGCGCAACATCCTGGTCAGCCACCAGTTTTATCTGCCTTCCGGAGCGAAGGCGGAGGATGTGGAGCGTATGGATTCGGAAATCCGCACGGTGGGCAACATCGATGAGGTCAAGGCGGATATTCTGGCAAAGTTCGATTATGTGGCGCTCGGACATATCCATAAGCCGATGAAGGTCGGAAACGATCTTTACAGATACTGCGGAACACCTCTCGCATGTTCCGTGAGCGAAGCCGGGCAGCAGAAAGGCGTGATCCTGGTGGAACTCGGCCAAAAGGGCGAGGTTACGACCGAAGTGCTTCCCCTCACACCGCTTCGGCAGGTAAGGCGTATAGAAGGGGAACTTGAGGACGTCCTGAAGGAGGAATGCGGCGACTATGTGTCCGTTTGCCTCACAGACAAAGAGGACCTGAACGTGCTTGACCTGCAGGACAGACTCCACCGGGCTTTTCCGAGGCTTCTGGATATACGCAGGGCAAACATTCGGAGGGCAGATTACAGTCAGCCTTTAGACACGGAAAAAGATATGGATCCGTTCAGCCTTTGCTGCTCATTCCTCGGCGGAACAATATCTGACGAAGAGAAGCAGCTTCTGCAGGACGTGATCAATGCAGTGACGGAGGTGAATGTATGAGACCGCAGAGACTTGTGATGCAGGCCTTCGGCTCCTACGGCCGAATGACCGAGATCGATTTTGAGATGACCAATCAGAACCTTTTTCTGATCTCCGGCGACACCGGAGCGGGAAAGACAACGATATTTGACGCCATCGTATTTGCACTGTACGGCGAAGCAAGCTCGGGAATGAACCGCAAAAACGGAATCGAGCTGCAGAGCCAGTTTGTCGGTTTTGACCTTGAACCCTTTGTAGAGCTGACATTCACCGAAGGCGGCGACGAATACACGGTCAGACGCTCGCCGCGCCATATGCGAAATCTGAAAAGAAACAGGAAGACGGGAACCGGATTCCGCGAGGACAGAGAGACAGTCTCGCTCACCATGCCCGATGGGACAGAGTATCCCCAAAAAGAGACCGACGATAAGCTGGTCGAGATCATCGGCCTCACCAAAGACCAGTTCATGCAGGTGGCGATGATCGCGCAGGGAGAATTCATGGACCTTCTGCGCGCCGCGTCCGACGACAAGAAGGTGATCTTCCGCAAACTTTTCCACACAGAGTTTTTTGACGGGATCGTCGAAGAACTGGGCAGAAGAAGAAAAGACAAGATCGCCGAGATGACCAGGATCCGCACAGTGTGCCAGACAGAGGCGGCCCACATAATGGTCCCCGATGATTACGAAAAAGGGCCTGTCCTGAAAGAGGTACAGCGGAGGATCCTCACCGCCGACAAGCTGTCGGTGACCGATATGGAACAGCTTATTCTCCTCCTCACCGAGCTTTGCGAGTATCAGAAAGAAGCGAATGCCCGTCTGAAACAGCAGCATGAAGAAAACGGAAAAGGTAGAGACGCGGCAAAACAGGCTTATAACGAAGGCCGGAACCTGACTGCCGCTTATGAGCGCCTGCAGAGGGCTGCCGAAGAACTGAAAGCCTGCGCGGACGAAGAGGAGGTGATCGGGGAGAAGAATGCCCTCGTTTCCGGGATCGAGACCGCCTATGCCGTTCAGAACATCTACAGGAGATACGCAGATGCCCGCGGCAGACTTGCGGCGACGACAGAAAAACTGGCCGATGAAGAAGAACATCTCCCCGGAATCCTCACCTCGGCTGCATCCGCCGCAGAAGCGGAAACGGGTGCCCGGAGTGTGCTGGACGAAGAAAAAGAACGGTACACCCGCATTTCGGAGCAGGTAAAAGCAGGCCTGGAGATCCTGCAGAAAATAACAGAGGGAAAGACCCGTGTGCAGCGACTGGAAAAGACGCATCGTACGCTTGTTTCCGCGGGAAACGATGCGGGAGAACGGCTGCTCGGTCTTGAACAGAAAGAAAAGGAATGGCGGGAGAAGGAAGAAAGCCTTCGAGGATCCGAGAAGGAATTTGCGCTTCTCCAGGGAAGAAGAGCAGATCTGCAGGTGCTTTCACGTGAACTTCAGGAGGCCGAAGCGGCTGAACACGACGCACTGCAGCAGAAGAAAAAAGCAGAAAAAGCCGCCGAAGCATATGCTCTGGCAAAAAGCCGGGCTGATGAGAAAAATGCCGAGGCGATCGACGCCCGTACCGCTTATCTTGATGCTCAGGCGGGCTTCCTCGCCGCAGAAAAGCTTCGTGAGGGTGAGCCGTGCCCGGTCTGCGGATCTCTTTCCCATCCCCACCCCTGCGCGCTGTCCGATGAACACAAAAATCTGACGCGCGAAGCGGTCGATGCGCTCATGGCCGAAGCCGCTGCACTTCAGAAGGAGCAGGAGAAGAAGGCATCCGCCTCGGGGGCCTGCGCCGATGTGCTGGCGGAAAAACAGAAGGCTCTGGCAGAAAAACAGGAAAAAATGTGCGAACATATCGGAGCGCTTAATGGAGGAGAAACGGCCGATCTTACGATCGAAGAGGCAAAGTCCGTTTTTAAAGCGCTGGCAGATCGGCTGCAGGAAGAAGAAAAAGCAGTCCGTCTTAATGTACAGGAGTATCGAAGCGTCCTCTCACTGCTCAGTGATGTCGGACAAAAGAAAGAGGTTCTGAAGAAGGAAGCGGAGAAGGCAGCCGCGGAAGCAAACAAGGCATCGGAAGAACTGGCAGGCCTCAGGATGACCGTCGATGCGCTGGAACGCTCACGCACATATGAGACAGAGGAGGAGGCCCGGACCGATCTCGGCAAAGCTGCCAAAGCGGCAAAGGCAGCGTATGAGGAATATAATAAGCTTTCTGCAGCCTCGAAAGAAGCGGCGGCCCTGAAAGAAAAGACGGAGGCACTGATCACCCGATACAGATCTGAAAAACCGGTCCTTCAAAAAGAGTGCGATGACCGAAAAGCAGAATATGAAGCGGTCCTTGCAGAGCGGTCCGTCCCCGAAGAAGAATGGAAAAGTACTGTCTCGCAGTACAGACATCAGGATGCAGATGCACTGCGAAAGCAGGTGAATGCGCATCGTGAGAGAAAAGCCAAGGCGGAAGGCATGCACAGAATGTCCCTGGAAGCGATCGGCGGAAAAGAAAAGCCCGACCTTGAGCAGCTGAACGCAGCCATGCAGCAGGCAGAGCAGGCGTACAGATCCACGGAGAGGCTTCAGGGGGAAGCACGGGAGAGCTTCCGCGTCAATTCCGATACCAAAGACGCTTTGCTTCCCAAAGCGGAAGAGCGCGCAAAGATCGTTGAAGATTACCGCAGGATCGATAACCTCTACAATCTGCTCGGCGGAAAAGTCACCGGAGCGCGCATGGATATCGAAACTTATGTCCAGCGGTACTATCTTGAGAGGATACTCTACGCCGCCAACCGGCGGTTCGCCGACATGTCCGCCGGGCAGTTCGAACTTCGCATGTTTGACATTGACAAAGCAGGTGAAGGCAAAAATCACGGCCTGGATCTGATGGTATACTCCCATGTAACCGGAAAAGAGAGGGAGGTCAGGACGCTGTCGGGCGGTGAATCTTTCATGGCGGCCCTTGCACTCGCCCTCGGCATGGCCGACGAGATCAGGCAGAGCTCGGCGGCGATCCGCCCGGACATCATGTTCATCGATGAAGGCTTCGGCTCTCTGGACGAGCATTCCCGCGGCCAGGCCGTGCGCGTGCTGCAGGAGATGGCAGGCGGAGCGCGCATGATCGGCATCATCTCACATGTGACGGAGCTCAAGCAGGAGATCGAGGATCAGCTGATCGTCACAAAGGATGAGACCGGAAGCCACGTGAAGTGGCAGATCAGCTGACAGTAAGTAATACAGGTAATAATTGACGATAACCTAGTATTGTGATATATTTACTAGAGTAAAGCTCTATTGTGGCAAGCAGGTGATGCCGCAGCGGATCGCCTGTTACCGTTGACTGTATAATGAGGGGTGCACTGTGGATTTTGCTTTTATTAAAGAATATGCGCCGCTGTATGTGGAGGCGGGTATTCTCACGCTCCGTATCGGAACAACAGGAATTATTCTTTCTATCATGGTCGGTCTTGCCGTAAGTGCGGTTCAGTATTTTAAGGTTCCTGTACTGCGGCAGATCGCCTCATGCTACATAGAACTGAGCAGAAATACGCCGCTGCTGATACAGCTGTTCTTTCTGTACTTTGGCCTTCCGAAAATCGGGATCCGCCTGAGCGGTGAACTTTGCGGAATTATCGGACTCACATTTCTGGGGGGCAGCTACATGGCCGAAGCGTTCAGAAGCAGCCTGGAAGCGGTGGAGAAGATTCAGTTTGAATCTGCGGAGAGCCTGGGGATGAACTCATTTCAGACGCTTCGCTATGTCATCTTTCCCCAGGCATTTGCTACGTCCGTGCCGCCCGTGGTGGCTAACATGGTTTTTCTTTTAAAGGAAACATCCGTGTTCAGCGGTATCGCTCTTGCGGACCTTATGTATGTGGCAAAAGACCTTATCGGTCTTTATTATCAGACCGGTGAAGCGCTTGGCATGCTGGTCGTTGCCTATCTGATCATCCTGCTGCCGATTTCCATCCTCGGCACGGTTCTGGAAAGGAGGGTCCGATATGCGGGATTTGGGAATTAATGTCCTCTTTCAGGGAACCAACTTTTGGCGCCTGTTGGGCGGTCTGGGGATCACGCTGCAGATCAGCCTTATCTCCGCAGGCCTCTCGGTACCTCTGGGCATACTCTTCGGACTTTTTCTTACGCTTAAAAATCCGATCGCGAAGGTTACAGGCAGACTGTATCTTGATTTTATCCGCATTATGCCGCAGCTTGTACTCCTGTTTCTCGTTTTTTTCGGCGCGACACGAGCATTTGGGTGGAACCTTTCCAACTATTTCAGTGCCATCCTGGTATTTACACTCTGGGGGACCGCGGAGATGGGGGACCTGGTCCGTGGAGCACTGATCAGCATACCGAGGCATCAGTATGAGAGCGCGGAGGCGCTCGGAATGACATCCCTGCAGACTTACCGCTACATTATCATTCCGCAGACACTGCGCAGACTCATCCCCCTCACCATCAATCTGGTGACCAGAATGATCAAGACGACATCACTCGTGGTTCTGATCGGTATAGTGGAGATGGTAAAAGTAGGGCAGCAGATCATCGATGCAAATCGTTTTGATTATCCGACCGCCGCTCTTTGGGTGTACGGTGTGATCTTCTTCCTGTACTTTTTTACCTGTTGGCCCATTTCCATGCTGGCAAAACAGCTTGAGAAGAAATGGAACTGATACATCCGAATGACAGGCGTAAGACGAATATCGACCGGAGGGACATACAATATGGAACAGCAGACAGTCCTGTCCGTAAAAGGACTGGTAAAAAAGTTTGGAAATGATACGATCCTTAACGGGATCGATCTTGACGTGAAAAAAGGTGAAGTGGTCGTCGTGCTCGGCCCCAGCGGCTGTGGCAAAAGTACACTTCTTCGCTGTATGAACGGACTGGAAGAGATTCAGGGAGGCGAGGTCCTTCTTGAAAACACGAAGGTCGTGAAGAATGCAAAAAACATCTCAGAGCTTCGGCAGAAGATCGGCATGGTCTTTCAGAGCTACGATCTGTTTCCGCATAAGACGATCCTGGATAACATCACGCTGGCTCCTCTCAAAGTGCAGCACAGGAATAAGAGCGAAGCAGAGCGTGAAGCGAGAGAACTCCTGGCCCGGGTCGGACTTTCCGAGAAAGAAAAATCGTATCCGCGTCAGCTTTCAGGAGGTCAGAAACAGCGAGTTGCCATTGTGAGGGCACTATGCATGCATCCCGAGATCATGCTGTTTGATGAGGTGACTGCGGCGCTGGATCCTGAGATGGTGCGGGAAGTGCTCGATGTCATTCTGGAACTTGCCCGGGGCGGACTGACCATGGTGATCGTGACACACGAGATGCAGTTTGCGCGTGCGGTGGCCGATAGAGTTATTTTTATCGATGAAGGAGTGATCGTTGAGGAGGAAAAGCCCGACGTCTTCTTTACCGCACCTAAGACAGAGAGAGCGCAGGCTTTTCTGAATACGTTCGAGTTTGCTCCTGCGCATATCCATGAAAATGCATAAGA
>CAMNGN010000097.1 GCA_946538475.1 uncultured Blautia sp. | reverse complement strand
GGTCACTGCAGCCCCGAAGTGATCGAGGATCTTTCTTCTGTCGGGGTAGATGGATTTATTCTCGGAACGAGTGCGTTGTTCCGCAAGGGAAAGAGCTATGCGGAACTGCTTTCGGGACTGAGAGGGGAAGAATGAGTGAGGAAAGAAAAATGAGTGAGAGAAGTACAGAGCATCGCATGATCGGGATCATCGTTCCCACTACAGACAACACATTTTTCTCGAATCTTGCCGATTACGCGGCTGAATACTTATATGAAAAAGGCTTTTCGGCGCTGATCTTAAGCAGCAACAATGATGCGCAGAGGGAGAAGGATCACCTGAAATGTCTTCTGGAGCTGGGTGTGGAAGGAATTCTCTGCGTCAGTGGACTCAGTGTATTGCCGGATGAGCTTATTCCCGACGGCTTTCCCATGGTCTGCCTGGACCGGCATCCGGAAACAGGCAGGAATATTCCTCTGGTTGCGAATGACGACAGAGAAGCCATGTTCAAAGCGACGGACTACCTGATTTCGAAGGGCTGCAAGAGTATTGTATTGATGCCCGGCTATCTGGCAGAGAAGAGGACAAGCCCCAGGGTGACGGGATATGAAGAAGCACTTACGCAGCACGGCATCACGCCTGACCCGGAGTATATCCTCGATCGCCCCGGCAATAAATCGTCCGAGCTTGAGACGGAAGAACTGGTAGGGCAGATCATGCAGAAGGGGCTTTCGGTGGATGCAGTGATCACCGCTTCCGACCGTGCAGCGTTCGGCGTGATCACCGCCCTGCATAGAGTGGGACTGTATGTGCCGGAGGATGTAAAGCTGATCAGCTTTGACAATTCGCCCTATTCGTCGATGGCATCCCCTGCGATCACAGCCCTGGACCGTAATCCACGGGAGCTGGCGGAGACGGCGGGGAAGTGTCTGCTCGATATGATCGAAGGGCGTACGGTGGAAGAGAGGACGATCATACCCGTCAGTATGTGTTTGAGGGATTCGACGAGATGACGAATTCCACCCATGAATGAAAATGAATGAAATGTTTTGACGGAACATAAAGCGTAAGTAATTCACAACTAACTGTGAATTTTACACAACATTTTTTATGCGAAATTGTGCAATAAATGGAAACTAAAGAAATTAAATGAATATTATTGACACAATATGACTGCATATGATAACATAAGACCATCAAAGAGATGAACCAAAATGAAAGGAGATGAAAGTTAATGAACTACGCCGGTCGGGTAAATTCATTTATTTTCAAAGGAGCGACTGTTCCGGAGGCAATAAGGGAATACCGGAAAATGAATGGCCTGACCCATCTGGAATTCAACTACCCGGAACATATCGCAGGATATGATCTGGAAGAACTGAAGGAAGCCATGGGGGACCTGAAGGTAAACGGATTTGCCATTCGCTGGAGAAACCGCTTTATCAACGGCAACTTTACAAATCCCGATCCGGATCTGCAGAGAGAAGCGATCCAGATGTGTAAGGACGGGATCGACACCCTCAGAAAACTCGGCGGAAGCGTTATCACTCTCTGGTTCGAGAACGACGGATTTGATTATCCCTTCCAGATGGACTACGAAAAAGGCTGGAACATGATGGTGGAAGGTATCCGTGAGGTTGCGGATTATGCTCCGGACATCAAGATCAGTATAGAGTATAAGCCCTTCGAGGAAAGAAGCTTTGCCATGATCGACAGCACGGGAATGACCCTGCTGATGATCGAAGAAGTGAACCGCCCCAACGTGGGATGCACACTGGACTTCTGCCACATGCTGATGAAAAACGATTGCCCTTCGTACGGCATAGCTCTGGCGGCCCGCAAAGGCAAACTGTTCGGTCTCCACATGAACGATGGGTACGGAAAACAGGATAACGGACTGATCTTCTCTTCGGTCAACATCAGCCTGTGCACGGAATTTGTCTACTATCTGAAGAAATACAACTACACCGGAGTGGTATTCTTCGACACCTTCCCCAGAAGGGAAGAAGCAGCACCTGAGACCCAGGCAAACATCGATGCCTTCGAAAAGCTGGAGCATCTCGTGGACGAGATCGGGCTGGAGAAGATCGACGAAGTGGTTTCAAAATGTGACGGCGTCAGCGCATCCAAGCTGATCCTGAGCATGTTGAAATAAAAAGAGCGCAAAAGGAAAGTGTTTTCAAGAGAAAAAAGGAGAAAAAAATGAAAGCAAAACAGTTCGCAGCAGTTTTATGTGCAGCAGCAGTAGTTTGTTCCGGAATGGCAGTTTATGCAGAAGAGTTCAACCCGGATCAGGTAGAAGGCGCAATGACAATCGAAGATGTCCGTGCTGAGTTCGGCGAGGAAGTTCCTGTTGCTGACGGCATCACCTTCGGCGGCGTTATGAAATCCCTTTCCAACGAATTCTGGCGTACCCTTGAAGAAGGCTATCACGCAGCAGAAGACAAAGTAAAAGAAGCAGGCGTTGACTACTCCATCGTTATCGATGCTACAACAGACGAAGCTGATGAGATCGGCCAGCAGACAATGACCAGCAACATGGTAAACCAGGGCGTGACCGCTATCCTTGCTTCTCCGATTTCCGACTCCAACCTGACATCCGCAGTAGAAGACGCTCAGGATCAGGGAATCCCGGTATTCAACGTAAACGATGGTCTTATCGCGTCAGCTGAGTATTATGTAGGACCGAACGCATATCAGAACGGACTTCTTGCAGCAGAGTGGATCTCCAAACAGCTCGGCGACGAAGGTCAGGTTGCTATCGTTATCGGTATGCCCAAAGCTTTCGCAGCTCGTGAGAGAACCGCAGGCTTCAAAGACTGGATCGCAGAGAACAACTCCGGACTCGAAGTTATCGCAGAGCAGAACGCTGACTGGGATCGTCAGACTGCTAAGAACCTTGCAGCTACCTGGATTCAGCAGAACCCGGATCTGAAGGCTATCTTCTGCAACAACGACACCATGGCTCTCGGCGTAGTTGAGGCTGTTGAAGAAGCAGAAGCAGACATCCTTGTTGTTGGTGTAGACGGCATCGGTGAAGCATACGATTCCATCCGCGCAGGAAAACTTGACGCTACAGTTGACTCCTTCCCGTACTACATGTCTCAGGTTGCTACCGAGTGTGCACTTCGTGTTATGGCAGGACAGGAACTCCCGAGAGTCGTGGCAACTCCGCAGGCTCTGATCGATTCCGAGAACGTTGATACCGAAGCAGCTGAGATTATCGGATGGACCGACGCTACATACGTAAAAGCTGAGTAATTCAGACTATTTCAAATAACCGATTGTTTCATGAACAGGCAGCAGGGCGGACCTTAACAAGTCCGCTCTGAGTGACAAAAATGGCAGATAGGATAAATACAGGCTTATCTGCCATTTTCCTTTGACTTGTAAATAGGGCGAGGAAATCGCAAAAGGAGGCAGAAGTGGCAAAGGCGGTTGAATTTGTCAAGATTAATAAACGCTTCCCGGGAGTACATGTACTGAAAGATATTTCCTTCTCGGTTGAAGAAGGGGAGGTTCACGCTCTTCTGGGAGAGAATGGTGCGGGAAAATCCACGCTGCTGAATATTCTGCATGGCGTTTACCCTGAATATGAAGGGACTGTAATCCTGCACGGGAAAGAAGTGCATTTTAAAGATGCAAACGATGCGATCGTAAACGGAAACATTTCCAAAGTGCACCAGGAAACACTGGTAGTTAAGGATCTTACGGTCGGTCAGAACGTGACTCTGGGATATGAGCCGAAAAAAGGAATGTTCGTTGACTTCGCGAAGATGAACAGTGACGTGGACGCGATCCTGTCCGATCTGAACTGTAAGTTTTCGGCCGCAGACCTTGTGGCGAACCTGACATCGGGCGAGATGCAGATGCTCGCGATCGCAAGGGCTCTGTATCATCATTCCAACATTATTTCTCTGGATGAGCCGACCGCTTCGCTGACACTTAAAGAGACGGATGCACTGTTCGAGGTCATTCGTAAGCTGAAAGCACAGGGCGTTACGATCCTGTACGTCAGCCATCATCTGGAGGAGATCTTCCAGATCTGCGACAGAGCGTCTATCCTCCGCGATGGTGAGTATATTGAGACCCTGGATATCGCGAAGACGACCAGAGACGAGCTGATCCATTCTATGGTAGGACGTAACGTCGCCGCAGTGGCCGGAAGGCTGAAACCCAGCCCCAGAACCGAAGAGGTTGTGCTGAAGGTGGATCATCTTTCCTCCGGCAAGAACTTTAATGATGTCAGCTTTGAGCTTCACAAGGGAGAGATCCTTGGGTTCTTCGGACTGGTCGGTGCAGGACGTACCGAGGTCATGCGTACGATCTTCGGCGCGGACCGCAAGACGGGCGGAGAGGTCTATCTCCATGGGAAGAAACTGGATGCAGCCTGGAACACCACCAAGGCTCTTCATGCCGGACTCGGCCTGGTTCCCGAGGACAGAAAGACACAGGGCTTCATGGCACTCTCGGACAACACGGACAATATTGCCATCTCCAGTCTGGAGAAGTACATGACGGGACTGTTTGTTGACCAAAACAAGAAGAATAAAAACGCAGCTTATTATTTTGAGGAAATGGATGTACATCCCCGGCGTATCGACTACCTGACCAAAAACATGTCGGGTGGAAATCAGCAGAAGGTCATCCTGGGCAGATGGATGTCGGCAGAGACAGAGATCCTGATCTTTGATGAGCCGACCAAAGGTGTGGACGTTGCCGCCAAGGCAGAAATCTATCGATTGATGGAGGACATGGTGGCAAATGGGAAGAGCCTGATCGTCGTATCATCGGAGCTGCCTGAGGTCATGGGTATCAGCGACCGTCTGATCATCATGAGTGAAGGAAAGATCACCGGTGAACTTACCGATAAGGACCAGTATGTAGAAGATGTCATCATGAACTATGCCATAGGAGGAAATTAAGATGGGCCGTTTTTTCAGTAAAAATAAAAGAGAGCTGGTCGTTTTTCTGGCCACGCTGGGCATGGCAGCTGTGTTTACCATTATGAACCCTGCCTTTGTTAAGTGGAACAATATTCTTACCGTTTTCCAGCAGATGGTGCTGAACGGCGTGCTGGCAGTCGGCATCATGTTCGCCATCATCACAGGCGGAATCGATCTTTCCATCGGATGTACATATGCGATCACAGGTATCTGCGTTGCATGGTGTACGGTTCATGGTGTGAATCCGCTTATCGCTATCCTGATCGGACTCGTGATCGGTGCGGTTCTCGGTGCTTTCAACGGCTTCCTGGTTACCGGGCTTAAGCTTCAGCCTTTCATCGCGACGCTGGGTACCATGAGTCTTTATCGAGGCATCGCTTACGTCGTGACAGGCGGTATCCCTGTAACGAGCGTTCCGGATTCCTACAGAAATATCTTCAACGGAAAAATGTTTGCCGGCATTCGTTTTTATGTGCTGGTCATGATCATCATCTTTATCATTGCTTACATCATTCTCTCCAAGACCCGTACAGGTGCTTACCTCTACGCGGTGGGCGGAAATGAGGAAGCAGCAAAACTTTCGGGTGTTAATGTTGTCAAGACAAAATATATCGCATACATCGTATGTGGAGCATGTGCAGCTATCGCAGGTATGATCATGCTTGCTTCCCTGGGTTCTGCGGAAGCAACGGCAGGTACAGGATATGAGACCAACGCCATCGCAGCAGCCGCTATCGGCGGAACACGTATGGCAGGCGGCCGCGGATCTGCTCTGGGAACCTTCATCGGTGCTCTGATGCTGGCAGTTCTTAAGGTCGGTATGGTCGTTATCAACGTGGACTCCTTCTGGCAGTACATCGTTACCGGTCTTATCATCATCATCGCTTCTTATTTCGAGTTTATGCAGGAAGACTTCAAGGCATTTATGGCTCGCAGAAAGAACAAATAATGCCGTGGGGGAAGAGGTGGAGCTATGCGAAACAAAGTACTTGTTGTCGGCAGTATGAACTATGACATTATCCTCAAGGCCGGACGTCTCCCTGAAGAGGGGGAGACGATGCCGGTGGACGGATGCACCTTTGCGGCTGGCGGAAAAGGAGCCAATCAGGCTGTGCAGGCTGCGAAGCTGGGCGTGGAGACGTACATGGTCGGGTGTGTGGGAAACGATCCGATGGGAGACTTCCTATATAATACAGCTGCCGGGTATGGGCTTCATATGGAGCATGTCCGCAGAGTAGACGGCCCGACAGGCCTCGGTGTGGTGTACGCGCTGGAAAACGGAAGCGTGCATGCCGGGATCGTGCGCGGCGCCAACTTTGAGATCAACGCTGAGGATATCGATGCGCTGGATTCTCTGTTCGATGAGACATCGCTTGTGATCCTGCAGATGGAGATCCCGCTGCCGATCAACCGCTATGTGATCGACAAGGCAAAGGAGCATGGCTGCAAGGTTTTGCTGAATGCGGCTCCTGCGGAACCGTTTGAGAAGGAGTATCTTTCTAAATGTGATATCCTGGTCGTGAATGAAGTGGAAGCCGCGTTTTATGCGGGCAGGACTGCCGCTTCCCTGGAGGAAGGGTGCGTTATGGCGGACGAGATGGCCGCAGACCTTTGCAATACCGTGGTGATCACTATGGGCAGCGAAGGCGCCGTTGTGAGCGATGGTGTTAAACATGAGGCGGTTCCTTCCATGAAAGTGAAGGCGATCGAGACGACCGGCGCCGGGGATTCGTTTATCGGCGGCATCGCTTATGCGGTGACGGGCGGAATGGATATTTTTGCTGCATGTCGGTTTGCTACAAAGTGCAGTGCCATTACCGTGACGAGGCTCGGGGCGCAGAATTCGATGCCAGTGCTGGCGGAAGTGGAGTAAAAGAATACACAGAGATTGAGTCA
Organism: uncultured Blautia sp.; assembly: GCA_946538475.1. GTDB lineage: Bacteria > Bacillota > Clostridia > Lachnospirales > Lachnospiraceae > Blautia_A. The sequence continues at coordinate 587 of CAMNGN010000097.1, read as the reverse complement.
CGGGGACATGTTCCTCGACTCCGAGTCACGGGGACAGGTTCCTTGACTCATCCGGCGGCATGCCGCGGGCTGAGTCAAGGAACCTGTCCCCGTGACTCGGAGTCGAGGAACATGTCCCTGTTATTCGGTTTCCGTGATGCGTGTATTCTCCTTTACTTGCTCTGTTTTTTGTGATATTTTAAACTTATCAAACAATAACGATAAAATACTTACAGAGGACAAACTATGCTACCATATGAGAGAAGACAGCAGATCCTGCAGATGCTGGATGAAAAAGAATTTGTCACAGTAGAACAGATCATTTCCGGGATGGAAGGAGTATCCGAATCCACGGTCCGGCGTGACCTTAAGGCCATGGCGGATGAGGGCCTGCTCAATCTTTTGAGGGGCGGCGCCGCCAAGGTGACGGAGGGATCGCAGGATACCATCATTCATTCCAGACTGATCCTGAATACGGATGCAAAAGAGAAGATCGCCAGGTATGCGGCAAGCCTTGTCCGTGACGGTGAAGTGATCTATCTGGATGCGGGGTCCACGCCTCTTCGCATGGTCAAGTATGTGAGGGACAAAAATATCAAGATCGTGAC
>CAMNGN010000096.1 GCA_946538475.1 uncultured Blautia sp. | reverse complement strand
GTTGCAAAGTTTGATGAGACCATCGAAGCACATATCCGTACAGGCTGCGATGGACGTCATGCAGATCAGCAGATCCGTGGTGCAGTCGTTCTGCCTCACGGAACAGGAAAAACTGTCCGTGTCCTTGTATTCGCAAGAGACGCAAAGGCTGAAGAAGCTAAAGCTGCAGGCGCTGATTTCGTAGGAGCTGAGGAACTGGTTCCGAAGATCCAGAAAGAAGGATGGCTCGATTTCGACGTAGCCGTTGCTACTCCCGACATGATGGGTGTTGTAGGACGTCTGGGCCGTATCCTTGGACCGAAAGGCCTCATGCCTAACCCGAAAGCCGGCACCGTAACAATGGACGTCACCAAGGCTATCAATGATATCAAAGCAGGTAAAGTTGAGTATCGTCTCGACAAAACCAACATTATCCATGTTCCGATCGGAAAGGCTTCCTTTACCGAGGAACAGCTGAACGACAACTTCCAGACACTTATCGGAGCAATTGTCAAGGCAAGACCGGCAGCACTCAAGGGCCAGTTCCTGAAGAGCGTAGTTCTTACCTCTACCATGGGCCCGGGCGTGAAGGTTAACCCTGTCAAGCTGACTCAATAAATAAACCATTTATCCTTTTATGGGGCTTTTACAGTCTATATCCGGATTTTCGACTGCAAATGCTCACGATCAAAGACGGCCTGCTTTTGAAGTGGGCCGTTTTTGTTACCATTCACAGCCGAATTGCGTACTTGCTGCGCGATTGCGGCCTAAAAATAAAGCATACACCTTTTTGGGTTCAGTCCGATTTATGGCATTGAAAACGAACAGATGTTCGGATATACTGAGAATAACCATTCGACATTATTCGACATCAAAGGGAGGAAAAGCCATGTATACAGATGAAGAACTGAACCTGCTGCTCAACTCACTCATGAAAGATTATCGGGATTCCCCGAAGGTCGTGGCACAGAGAAAAGCCATCGACAGAAAATATATGGAACTGCACACTGCGGAGGCCGGCAGGCAATGGACCCTGGTGCGCGAGATCCTCGAACTCAAAAAAGAGATGGACCGCGCATTTACGCTGGAGGCTTTCCGTCAGGGGCTTTATTATCAGGCATCGTAACCCCGGCCGGGTGCGATGCGCCAAACGATCGGGAGGTTATCTGAAAAATGGAAAACAGGAAAAAAGTCAGAGTTCTTGTGATTTCGGACACGCACGGCAGAAACGGCCGCCTGCTGCAGGATCTCCTGATCAAAGAAACACCGTTCGATATGCTTGTCCATTGCGGCGATGTGGAGAGCGACATTTTTTCGTATACGGGAAGCAAGCCGGCCTACGCGGTCTATGCGGTGGACGGAAACTGTGATTATAACAGATATCCAAAAGAACTTCTCATAGAAGCCGCCGGGCACCGGATCTTTGTGACGCACGGTCATAAGTACAACGTCCGCTGCTCTAACGAAGGGCTTTACGCCGCTGCGCGGGAGAGAAAGGCGGACGTGGTCCTTTTCGGGCATACACATGTACCTGAGATCGAAGAACACAATGGTATTTTTCTGATGAACCCGGGCAGTCTGAGCTATCCCAGAGGCATCAGCAGAACGCCATCCTACGGGATCCTGGAACTCGAAGAGGGAGAGTATCCGCGTACGTATCTTTACGAGGCGGAGTAATGCGCTCGATTCGACGTAATCCGCGTGAATTTGCGGCCGGGCTCCCGGATTCACAGATTTTTCATGGACATTTCTGTAAAAGAATGTTAATATATCTGTAACTGTTAAGAGCAGCCCTTAGCACCTGCTATGGCGACTGACTCGTAAGATGCGGAGGATAAATAATATAGAAGAAAGGGACTTTTACTATCCTATGAGAAAGAAATTACTTGTACTATTACTGACGGGTGTGCTCATGTGCACCGGAACAGCGGCTTATGTGGGCGCCGAAGAAGCGGAGCCTGTCGAAAGTGCGGCGTCAGGGGACAGCATTGAATCTTCAGAGGATACGGAACAGACCGAAACGGCAGAGATTTCCAAAGAGGAGGAACTGCTTGCCGGAGAGGGCACACTAAGCCGGCCCGAAGGGTATATAGAAGGAAGCGAGTCCGGCACCGGTGAACTGGAGGACTATGTGGAGGAAGAAGACTCCCGCATAAACGGGAACGAAGTCGTCAAATATATCTACAAGTCCCTTCGCGATTATTTTGGCTTTAATCACGCCGCGGCATGTGCGGTGATCGCCAACGCACGCCACGAATCCAACTTTAACTACACGGTCGTGGGCGATGGCGGAACCAGCTACGGCATCTTTCAGTGGCATGCCGGAAGATGGTCAAACCTGAAGACCTGGTGCACCGAAAACGGCTATAGCTGGGAAAACGCAGACGGACAGATGGCGTATTTCAAGCATGAGCTTGAGACGGGGTACAGCGATGTGCTCGACCATCTGCTGGCTCTGGAGGATTCCGATGTAGGGGCCTTTGACGGGGCTTACTACATGTGCGTACATTTCGAAAAACCGGCAGATACATACGGCCAGGCAAACTCCCGGGGCAAGGAAGCCATCGAATTCTTCGGAATGGAAGACCTGCGCAATTCTTACCGTGAAGCACTGGCATCACAGGATGAGAGCAAGGGAGTCTGGGATCTGAGCAATTATTAAAGGCATAAATATGGAAAAGATCACAAGGTGGGGCAGATCGGTCACTCCCGACAACTGCCTCAGAGAATATCCCAGGCCGTCCATGCAGAGAGAGAGCTATCTCAATCTGAACGGCCTTTGGGACTACAGAATCGAGAAGGGCGGAGCCTCTGCAGATGTGTATGACGGTAAGATCCTGGTTCCGTTTTCGCCCGAAGCACCGCTATCGGGAGTCGAAAGACAGCTGAAACCGGGAGAAATCCTGCACTATCACAGAACCTTCCGCGCGGACGATCTGTCAGGCCGCACGCTCCTGCACTTTGGGGCGGTGGATCAGCAGTGTGGGGTATCGGTAAACGGAAGGAGCGTCGGCAGTCATGTCGGCGGATACCTTCCGTTTTCTTTTGACATCACCGAGCATCTGACAGAAGGAGAAAACGACCTGGATGTGTATGTCACGGATGACTCGGACACTTCTTTCCACGCAAGAGGAAAGCAGACGCTTAACCCCGAGGGGATGTGGTACACCGCGCAGAGCGGAATCTGGCAGACCGTATGGGCAGAGCATGTGCCCGACAGATACATCACAAAACTCCGGATGATCCCCGACCTTGACAGGGGAAGATTAAAACTGAAGGTGCTCACCAACGCCGATCCGGAGGGCGGTGAAGCACAGTACGAGATCAGACTGAACCATACGCTGCTCTGCAAGGGAAAAGCGCCTGTCGGAAAGCAGGTGCGGATAGACCTTTCCGAGGTGCACCCCTGGTCGCCCGAAGATCCGCAGCTGTATGACATGATCGTCAGATACAAAGGGGACGAAGTCCGCACTTACTTTGCGATGCGAAAGATCGCGGTCAAAGAGGACGAGGACGGAATCCTCAGGTTCTTCCTGAACAACGAGCCCTACTATATGAGCGGCGTGCTCGATCAGGGATACTGGCCCGACGGACTGTACACTGCGCCGTCCGACGAGGCGCTCGAGTATGACATTGCGACCATGAAATCGCTGGGCTTCAATATGCTGCGCAAGCACATCAAGATAGAGCCCGACAGGTGGTATTATCACTGCGACCGGCTGGGCATGCTTGTCTGGCAGGACATGGTGAACGGCGGGGAGACATACAATTCCATGTTTGTCACGTATCTCCCGACCATATTCATGTTTATGCAGAGGACCGTCCGGGACGATTCGGGGGACCATCTTCCGCTGGTGCATCCGCGCAGACTGTTTTTGTCGCTTCGCCAGAAGCTGCTGGCCAGACAGCGGATCGAGGGCAGGCTCGAGTTTATCCACGAAGTGAAAGAGACGATCCTGACCCTTTTCAATCATCCGTCCATCGTTGCCTGGGTTCCTTTTAACGAAGGATGGGGGCAGTTCGACGCGGGATATGTGTCCGAGCTGGTGAGTAAACTCGATCCGTCCAGGCTTGTCGACGAGGCCAGCGGCTGGTTCGACCAAAAGGGCGGAGATATCTTCAGCATCCACAATTACTTTGTCAGGCTGAAGGTGAGGCCGAAGAAGGACCGCGTCGTTGCGCTCACCGAGTGCGGCGGATATTCATGGCCGATGCCCGGGCACAGCGAGGGAGAGCAGGTATACGGATATCGCAAGTATCATTCCCGCGAAGAGCTGATGCGGGGCCTGAACAGGCTCTGGAACAGAGATCTGCTTCCCAACATCGAAAGGGGCCTTTCCGCAAGCGTGTTTACGCAGGTGTCCGATGTGGAGACCGAGGTGAACGGCCTTATGACCTATGACAGGGAAGAAATAAAAGTAGATACAGAGAAAATGCGCGAACTTAATGAAGCTCTAAAAAGCTTTTAAAAAGAGAATAAAGGAGGTACCAAAATGAGTGACCACATGATTCAGAATCCGATCATCCCGGGGTTCTATCCGGATCCGTCCATCTGCAGGGTCGGAGAGGACTACTATCTTGCATGCTCGAGTTTCGAGCTGTATCCGGGGATCCCGATCTTCCACAGCAAGGATCTGGCAAACTGGGAGCAGATCAGCTATGCCATGACGATGGATAACGGTTTTCATGTAAATGCCGACATGGGAACAGGCGGGGTCATGGCACCCACGATCCGGTATCATGAAGGTACCTTCTATATCGTCAACTGCAACTTTGGAGATAAAGGCAACTTTTATGTGACGGCTACAGACCCCAAAGGACCATGGTCAGAGCCGCACTGGATCACGGACGTTCCGGATATCGACTGTTCCATTTTCTTTGACAACGACGGAAAATGCTATCTGGTAAGCCCGGGGGATGATCCCTCGGAGGACAACCACCGCGCTTTCTTCCTGACGCCATACGATGTAAAAGAAGGAAAAGTCTGCGGTGAGAGAAAGAAGATCTGGAACAGTGCGCTCAGAAAAGCATGGGCACCGGAGGCACCGCACATTTATCATATCGGAGATTACTATTATCTGATGATCGCCGAGGGCGGTACGGAGCATTTCCATTCCGTGATGATCGCCCGCAGCGAGACGATCGACGGATGGTACGAGGGCTATAAGGGTAACCCGATCATGACACACCGTCATCTGGGATATTATTATCCCATCGACAATATCGGTCATGCCGACCTGGTCGATACGCCGGACGGAGAGTGGTATGCAGTAATGCTTGGCTCTCGTATTATCGATGGTCAGCACAAGAACTTCGGCCGTGAGACCTGGATCTGCCCGGTCATCTGGGAGAGAGGCTGGCCGGTCTTCAGCCCGGGTACCGGCAAGATGGAGTGGACCTATCCTGCGCCGAAGAATCTGCCATGGACTCCTGTTGAGCCCGAAGGTGAGAGAGACGATTTTGACTCGGCGGAGCTTCCTCTCTACTGGTCATTCTGGGGCGTGCCCTATCAGGATTATTGGAAGATCGAGAACAGCCGTCTCTATCTGAAGTGCCTGCCGAGGCCGATCGCACAGCCTCTGAAGGGTTTTGACGTTGCGAATCCCGATCAGAGAAGAGACAACTGCGTAAGCTTTTTGGGAAGACGCCAGAGGAAAGAAAACTTTGACGTAAGCTTCTGCATGGAGTTTACACCGCAGAACAAGGAGGCCGCAGGGCTCATCATCATGCAGGCGTGCAACCACCAGTTCCGTATAGAAAAGGTTTTGGAGGACGGAAAGACTGTACTGCAGCTCATTCGCCTCACTACCAAACAGGAGGGGCTTCCTTTCCTTCCGGGCTATAAGGCCGAGACGACAGCGGCAGTGCTCGAGAAACACGAGGTTTCGGACGCACCGCTGACTATTCGTGTCGAGGTGAGAAGGCAGGAGAACCGCATTTTCTATCGCGAGGGCGACGGAGAGGAGAAGGCATTCGACGTGATCGCCGACGGCGCCGAGATCAATCCCGAGGAAGTGGGAGGAATGATCGGAACCATGATCGGTATGTATGCTACCGCGAACGGAGAGCAGAGTGAGAATGCGGCGGCGTTTGATTTCTTTGAGATGAAATAAAGAGAACAGAACACAGGGGGACGGTCCTTTTGTGTTCGGATGGCACCAAGGGGACGATCCTCTCAAAGCGTGGCGCGCTGTAATGACAACTATTCCTTATGAGATAAGAAACTCGAAAACCTACGTACAGGCATTGGATTTTCTGTAGCCGCAAATGCACAAAGATTACCGACAGCCTTATAGAGGCGGGGCAGTGATTGCCTGTCGGTAACGGTAAGCAAGCAATAACGGCTATGTATATGGAGGGAATCCATGATGAAAAATAAAATGAAACGTATTATGGGCGTCGTTTTGGCGGCGACTCTTGCGCTGACGAGTACAGCAGCCTTGTCGGTAAGCGCAGAAAATGTGGACAGCGGAGAGCTTTTTATAGCCGAGGATACCGGACTTCAGGAAGAATATATTCCGGCAGACTCCGCAGAAACGATAGACATCAGTGACGAAGTCATTGCTCCCGAAAGCGAAGCAGATATTCCTGTTGATGAGATCACAGCACCTGAAATTGCGGAGGAAACAGTACCTTCTTACGAAGAGCCGGCAGTGCCTGCCGAAGTTTTCCCTGAAGAAACGACAGAAGAGATCGTTGCCGGTACGGATGTGCTTCCGGAAACAGTGGATGAAACGCCGGCCGAAGAGGAAGGCTCCGAGGAGCTGATCCCCGAAGATGAACTGATGATAGTGGATGAAGCTTCCGAGGAAGCTGCTTTCCCCGAAGACATTCCGGCCGAAGCCGAAGCAGCTCAGGACGAAGTCGAGGAAGGCGCAATTGATCCGGCTCTTGCCGGCGTTACTCCCGACAAATGCGGCGAAAATCTGACATGGTCATTCAAAGAGGGAACTCTGTCCATTTACGGAACAGGGGCCATGACTGACTATGAAGATGAGACAAAAGTTCCGTGGGCTGCCCATAGAGAAGAGATCACCAAGCTTGATATCGGTAAGGGCGTCACAAGCATCGGTACTTTTGCTTTTGCAAAATGCACAAAGCTGGTGGACATTACTATCGCGACAACTGTGACAAAAATCGGAAAATGTGCATTTATGGAATGCTCCTCCATCGAGGAGATCGCTCTTCCGGAAGGAATCGAGACGATCGAGTACAGAACATTCTACAACTGCACAAGTCTGAAGAAGATGACGACAGCTATCTCGGAAGATCATGAACATACCGAGAAGGTCGTTCCCGGAGTAGACGCTACCTGTACGGAAGACGGCTACACAGACATGACTGTTTGTGAGGTTTGCGGAGAGGTCATTAAGCCCTATGAAGTGATCAAGGCAAAAGGCCATACACCGGTAAAAGATGAGGCAAAAGAACCGACCTGTACCGAAACGGG